>JAYWDA010000205.1:0-4136 GCA_043780105.1 Pseudobdellovibrionaceae bacterium
CCTAAAATTCTTTTAGCCGATGAGCCCAGCGGAAATTTAGATGTTGAAACCGGCCATAAAGTGATGGAAAAGTTTTTTGAAATTATTCAAAAACATAAAATCACTACTTTGCTTGTCACCCACAGTGAAAGCTTAGCAAAAAGATGCAGTCGCATTTTGCATTTAGAAAAAGGCCAATTTGTCGAGAAACCTCATGCTCTTTAGATGGGCTTGGCGAGAAATTATTCATAATTGGAAAACCAGTTTGGTTTTCATTTTAAATTTAAGCCTAGGCTTAACCGGCTTTGTGACTTTGGACGCCTTTAATACAACCTTAAAAGCTTCCTTGCATGAAAATGCAAAAAAAATGTTGTCGGCAGATTTAGGTATTTCTGCTCGCCGTACGATCACAGAACCCGAGCTAGATAAAACCAGGTCCATTATTGGTGAGCCGCTGAAAGAATCTCAGATGTTTGAGTTTTTCGCGATGCTGAGCTCTGGTCAAGACTCGCGATTGGTGATGGTTAAAGCGGTTGATGATAATTATCCGTTCTATGGTGATCTGACTCTAGAAAGCGGCGCAATTATTCGCGCTGGAAATACTAAAAAAATTATTGGAAAAAAATTAGTTTGGGCTTTTCCTGAACTTAAATATCAATTGGATTTAAAGCCCGGCAGCCAAATTCAATTGGGACAAGCAACACTGACGATCGATGATTTTGTGACGAAAGACTCAACGCAGATGTTTAGGTCTTCTGCGATTGCACCAAAAATTTATATCTCAAGGGAATGGCTTAAAGAAACCGGTCTAATTCAGTTTGGCAGTACTTTTACCCAAACTTACCTTTACCGACTTCCTGATGACAATTTAACTGAAATTAAAAAGACAGCCCTTTTAGCAGATTTAAAAGATCCGGCCATTGATATTGAAACTCCGAAGACGACCGGTGAAGACTCGGGCAAGCAGTTGCAATATCTATCAGACTACTTAGGTTTGGTCGCCCTGATTGCGATTTTTCTTTCAAGCTTAGGGTCGGCTTATGTTTATCGATTATTTTTAACCCGAAGGCTTAAAGAAATTGCAATTTATCGAACACTGGGTTTGCAGAGCAGCGAAGCAGTCATTGTTTATATTATCCAGGCAGCTCTACTTGGTGGCCTTTCCTTAATCCCAACAATGCTGGCTGCAAAATTATTTCTCCCTTTATTAACCTATCTTATGAACAAGCTAGTTCCTTTTAATTTAATTCCACAGATCACCCAGGAATCTTTTATTTTTGCGCTTGTTTACGGTGTCTTTATTAGTTTCTTAATAACACTACCTTTTATTCTTCGCATCCAAGGGCTAAAAACTTCGAAACTTTTTAACGAAGAAAAATTCACTGAAAATTTGTCACTACGAAGTCCATGGGCTTTCTTGCCAGCTGTTCTCGCCATGTGGGCCTTATCGATCTTGCAAGCGCACTCGATAAGAACGGGTAGCATTTTCTTTTTGCTTCTGCTGACGGTGCTTATTTTATTTTTCGCAGCCGGATGGTTTTCTTTTGGCCTCTTGGATTCCAATTCACTGAAAAATTGGACTTACCGCTATGGCTTAAAAAGTATCGCGCGCCTTCGCTCGACAAGTGTTGCTGCCTTTATGGCCCTGGGATTGGGAACCTTGCTGATCAATGTTTTGCCGCAAATAAAATCCAGCGTTCAAGCCGAGTTTTATTTAAATCCAAATTCAAAAACACCGGCACTTTTTTTATTTGATATCCAGGAAGAACAAATTCAAAACTTGGAAACAAGGCTACAGGAACAAGATATTAAATTACTTTTGAAATCACCGATGATTCGGGCGCGAATATTAAAAGTCAATGACAAGGACTACGAAAGAATTATCGAAAAAACTGAAACCTTTAAAACCAGAGAAGAAGAACAGGAAGCAAGGTCTAGGAATCGAGGAGTCAACCTCTCCTACCGAACATCCCTTGCCGATTCTGAATCTATCGCCGAAGGCCCACCAATCACCACCCGCTTTGATCCTACACTTGGAATACCCGCAAAACTTTCTATCGAGCAAGGTTTCCTTGAAAGAATGAAACTTAAAATCGGCGATCAAATCACATTTGATGTCCAAGGTGTGCAAGTCCTAGGACAAATTGTGAACACCCGAAAAGTAAAATGGAACAGCTTCCAACCTAACTTTTTTATTATGGTTGAACCTGGTTTTCTGGATGAAGCGCCAAAAAGCTATATTGCAGCAATCCCTAAACTTGAAATGGGAATCAAAAATAAACTGCAAAATAAACTTGTTAAGGAGTTTCCGAATATTTCAATTTTAGATGTGGAGCGCACCATCCAAGAAATCTTAAGAGTGGCTGATCAAATGAGCTGGTCTTTAGAACTGATGGCCGTCTTAGCTTTAATTGTTGGTTATGTTGTTTTATTCTCAATCATTCGAAATCAAGTTCTGCAGCGGCGTTGGGAGATTAATATGCTGAAAATCCTAGGAGCTTCGTTTTCTGAAATTCGGTCTTATCTTTTGGTTGAGTCTTTGACGATTTCATTGATGGCCTCAATTCTTGGAGCCTTCTTCAGTATTGCTGTCAGCTTTGCTCTGACGACCTGGGTTTTTGGGACAAGCTTTGCTTTGGATTTAGAAACCCCACTGATTTCAATCTTAGGTGTAGTTGGGATTTCCTTATCCGTGTCTTTGATTGCGGCCCAAGGAATCCTTAAAGAAAAGCCTCTTGTTATTTTGCGGGAAAGTAATTAGTTTACCATTGTGCCCATCGTTTCTGCCAGCTCCATAGCTAGTGCCGCTTTGGCCTTATCAAAAGGCGATGTGGTTGCTATGCCAACAGAAACAGTTTACGGCTTGGCAGGACGAATTGATTTACCCCAAGCTTTAGAAAAAATCTTTAGAATCAAGCAAAGACCTTTTTTTGATCCGCTGATTGTTCATGTTGAATCCAAAATTCAAGCTCGGGATTTAACCACTGACTGGAGCCCTTTAGCAGATTTTTTAGCAGACGCATTTTGGCCAGGTCCTTTAACAATGGTTTTGCCAAAAAGTTCGCGGATTGATTCTTTGATCACTTCGGGTCTAGAGAGCGTCGGCTTGCGATGTCCCAAACACCCAGTGGCACTCGAGCTTCTAAGAAAAGTAGGAGTTCCTTTAGCTGCACCAAGTGCAAATCTTTTTGGGCGAACCAGTCCAACATCGCCTCAACACGTGGAAATTGAATTTCCTGACATTGATTTACTAATTCTTGATGGTGGACTCTGTGATGTCGGGATCGAGTCGACAGTTTTAAAAATTGAAAAGAGAAATGACCTTTACGAATTATTTATTTTACGAAAAGGTTTGATCACGCAACAAATGCTTGAAGAAAAACTTTCTAAAGCTCAATTGAAATTTCATTTCTCTGAAGCGATGGATAAATCTGCTTCCCCTGGCCATCTTGAACATCACTATATGCCGTCGATCCCATTAATTTACTGTTTAGATCCTGCAGAAACTCCGAAGCTACTGCTGACGCGTTTAAAAAGTCAGAATAAAATCCAAACAACGTTTGATGAAATTGGAATTTTGAAATTACCGAATGAGGCTGCCTTGGCCGCGAGACAACTTTATAGTGAACTTCGCAGACTTTCAGAAAAAAATTATGATGCACTGGTTTTTTATAAAGAAGATTGGCAAAACTCTGAAGCTTGGCAGGCGATTATCGATCGAATTTTCCGAGCTTCACTTATCAAAGTATTATCGGAATGATTCCTTCAATGCGACCGACCAGTGAATATCTTTGGTTTTTAAAAAATTTGCCGGTGGATATTATAAATTTGGGTGGAACGACGCCGCAGATTCCAAGCTTTGTTAAATTATGGAAAAATGAGATCACGGAGCCCTATAGCGTTGATAACAATCCTTCGCTGAGTGAATTTAAAAAAATAATTGCCAGCATGACCGACTGGAATGAAGAAGGTATTCACGTCACCCCCGGAGTGACCGAAGCCATCTTTGGCTTGCTAGCGACGATCACTACTTCCGGAGATCGAGTCCTATTTAGTCAGCCTTACTACGAGCCTTTTGTAGCGGCCGCCCATTTCTTAGGTTTAAAGATTGATTATTTTGATCCCAGAATAGATCGCGTCGAAAAAGAGCAACTGGC
>JAYWDA010000206.1:0-1916 GCA_043780105.1 Pseudobdellovibrionaceae bacterium
GGGCAAGGCGGAGTTCCCACAGCTTTGAATGCTGAATATTATTTGCAGCGGGCTTCTGCTGGGCTAATAATTAGTGAAGCAACAAATATTTCGCAAGAGGGAAGCGGTTACGCTTTTACCCCCGGAATATATACTCCCGAGCAGGTGAGCGGCTGGAAGCGGGTCACAGAGGCCGTTCACGGTGCCAAGGGAATTATTTTTTGCCAGCTTTGGCATGTCGGTCGAATTTCTCATCCGTCACTTCAGGCCAATGGGGCGTTACCAGTTGCGCCCTCTGCAATAAAGCCTGTGCAGAAGGCATTTACCGAAACGGGTCTTCAAGACTGTGTGACCCCTCGAGCTTTAGAAACTGAAGAAATTCCCAGATTAATTGAAGACTACAAAAAAGCTTCTATTTTTGCCAAAGAAGCGGGTTTTGACGGTGTTGAAATTCATGCAGCCAATGGATATCTGTTACAACAATTTTTAGGAGAAAAAACAAATCTTCGTACGGATAAGTACGGCGGAAGTCTTGAAAACCGAGCTCGCCTTGTGATCGAAGTCACCAAAGCGGTCATCGAAATTTGGGGTGGTGACCGGGTTGGTATTCGTTTTTCCCCTGTTAGTCCAGCCAACGATATGAATGAAAAAGACACCTTTCCAATTTATTCCTACCTTGCCGAGCATTTAAATCCTTTAAATTTGTCCTACGTCCACATTGTCGAAGGTGCCACGGGTGGTGATCGAAATATTGATCCAGAATTTGACTTTCAACTTTTAAAAAGAAAATTTAACGCAAAATATATGGCCAATAATGGTTATACGTTGGAATTAGCTTTGAATGCTCGGCAAAATGAGTTGGCAGATCTTATCTGTTTTGGAAAACCATTTATTTCAAATCCTGATTTAGTGAAGCGATTCAAAAAAAACGCGCCACTCAATGAATTAAGATCTGATTTGCTTTATGGTGGTGGGGCCGAAGGCTACACCGATTACCCATTTTTAACTCCGATTGATCCCATGCTCGGAATTACATTAGAAAACATGCTAGAACAATTAGTCGAGCATTACGGTTGGGAAGGTCTAGGAGAAGAAATTCACATTAATTGCTTTCTTTTTGAGCCGAGCCTTACCTCCAGCCTTAAATTTTTAAGGAGAACTCCGTGGGCTCGAACTCAGGTTGAAGATCTTTTTAGGATTTATCTGAATGAAAAAAAATATAAATAAATACTGTTATTTTGGTTTGCACCAGGTCGGAAATATTGCTCACGCATTAGAAAATAATCTGGGACCGGTCAGGATAGACAGCCAGAGCCTCAGAAGCTTCCTAAGCCTAAGGGCTAGGACGCAGAGTTTAAAGCCGAACAAAAACACATGAACATTTTATTTTCGAAGGGTAGGGTCTATATCGAACCTAAAGGAGATCCTATGTTATATGAAGTGACGATTCCACAATTTGCAAAAATGCTTCTGAATTTGAATATGATTTTAGATAAAGCAGCTAAGCACGCAGAAGCTAAAAAATTTGAAGTTGATATTTTATTAAATTCTCGTTTGGCCCCCGATCAGTTTAATTTAATCCGCCAGGTGCAAATTGCTTGCGATACGGCAAAACTCGCAGCCAGTCGATTGACTGGAAAAGATGCTCCTGTTCATGAAGATAATGAAAAAACTTTATCAGACCTTCGCGCCCGCATTCAGCAAACTGTTTCATATCTAAATAATTTCACAGCCAAAGATTTTGAAGGGGCTGAACAAAAAAGAATCACTCAGCCACGCTGGGAAGGAAAGTATCTTTTAGGTTTCGAATTCGCAAATCAGCATGCTTTACCAAATTTATATTTTCATATCACTACAGCCTACGCGATTTTGCGTCACAACGGCGTTGATGTTGGTAAAAAAGATTTCTTAGGTGAAATGCCCTATAAAAAGTAAAG
>JAYWDA010000207.1:0-5251 GCA_043780105.1 Pseudobdellovibrionaceae bacterium
TGAACAGCGAGTCTGTGGTTCTTTGGGTCTCAGCATAAAGTAAGCCTAAATTAAACTTAGCTTCGGCACTGTCTTGGGGCGCGACTTCGATGCTTTTTAAATAATAAGTTTCAGCCAACTTAAAATTTCTGAATTGCGGCCATTGGCTTGAGGAATAAATCAATCCCAAATTGCCAAAAGCCAATTGAGAAGTCCCTTCCTTAGCGCCTAGCTGGCCTGAAAGTTCAAAATGAGGTATCGCCGCAGCGACTTGATGATCATTCAGCAAAGCCAAGCCTAAATTATTTTGCGCAAGACCGCTTTGGGAGTTCTTTTCTACGGTATCAGTCCATAAATTAAGATCTGAAGTCCAAACGCTCGTTCTTTGATACGTCAGAACCCCAAATGCCAAAACGACAACGCTAGCGATCTTAGCGTGACGTAAAAAAGACGGAGCCACCGAAGCGCAAAGCCCGGCAAAGCCGATGAGCGGAAAATACAAGTAGCGATCACTGACAAAATTGATTCTTGGAATGATTTGTAAAACAGGCAGAAGGAAAAGAATAATCAATGCTAAGAAGTACAAGACTTGCGGATTTTTACGCCTAAAACCATAAAAGCTAAATCCCCCAAAAAATAAAACAGCAAAAATAAGCCAAAAAGTATTTTGAAAATTTGCGTAAGGTGGATAAACCGCTGAAAGCCCCACGGGCATAAAAAACTTTTCAAGATAAAATCCCAGGGCTGCAAAAATTTGCCGGGGAAGACTCTGAATTCTTTCGAAGTTCCATCCGAAGCTGGCTGAATTGGCCACAGCTTGCGAATACGCAAGAATCCTGACCACACCCCAAGCTAAGGCCAAAGTGAAAGTCAAAAAATGTTTCTTTACGATAGCGCGAGGGGAGCTTTTAAAAAATAATAGATCGCTAGTGATCAGGAGTAAGGGCAAAAGTATGGCTGTTGATTTCGAGAGTAATGAGCAGCCAAAAAATAAAATATATCCAAAACGGATTCCATTTTTTCCGGTTTCTTTTTGAGCGGCATGCATCGCTAAGAAGGCAAAGAATAGAGCCAGCAAACTTTTTCTTTCACTGATCCACATCACCACTTCTGTCTGCATTGGATGAAGCGCAAAGATGGCGGCGATAAAAAGAACGGTGCCGCGAGGAAGTGGAAGCTTCTGCAAATAAGTGAATAGCAAAGTGATATTTAGTAAATGCAAAATCAGATTTAAAATATGCTGAGGCTCGGCTTGGGCTCCCCAAATTTGGAACTCTACCCAATAACTGATCAGCGTCATTGGTAAATAGTCGCCAAAAAAGTAATGTGAAAAAATTTGCGGAAGAAATAAACCTAAGGGTTCTCGAAGAAGGGCATTATTTAAGATAAAAACGGGGTCGTCCCATTGAACATAGCCTGCGATGACGACGCGCCAAAAAACGATAATGGTAATAAAAATTAAGGCGCAAAGGGCCTTATTAGATCGAAACAACTTCGCGGATTTCCGGAATGGCTTCCTTCAAACGCACTTCGATGCCTTCTTTTAATGTTGCAGAGGAGCTTGGGCATCCCGCGCAGGCACCCTTCATATGCAAATAAACGATATGATCTTCATATTTGCTGAACACGATATCACCACCATCTAAGGCAACAACGGGGCGAATCTCGGTATTGATCACATTTTTAATTTGTCGGACGACAGGCGAGTCATTTTCATGGGGATTTGTATCAACAACTGTCGCCTGAAGGGCAATGGCTTGGCCGCTATCAATATGCTCTTGAATCAAACCAGCCAAGGGCTCGGCCAAATAAGACCATTCCACCCAATCTTGTTTTGTCACCGTGATAAAGTCAGGCCCAATATAAACACTGGCTGTCCAAGGAAAGCCAAAAATTTTGGCAGCTAGCGGAGAGCGCTCTGTGTCTTGGATGGTAGGGCACTCAAAACCATCATTGGTCACTTGAAATTGAAATTTAAATTTTAAAGTCGATGGATTGGGCGTCGTTTCAATCGCGACTTGGCTGTGGGCTTGAGTTTCAGACATGGGTGCTCCTTGCTCGAGGACCAAAGATACACCTAAAAAAGGTGTTCTGCCAAGCGTGTTAAATACGTCAAGTTGTTGCCAGAGAGCGGGAAAGTGACTAATTTTTGTTTCGCCGTCGCAAAAATCAACTTTTTAGAGGAGCCTCAAAATGACCCCAAGGGTGCGTGAAATTTTAAGCTGGTACGGATCTGACAACCCAGGATCATTAGCTAATTTAGCTCGAATTATGAACCACGGTCGGCTGACAGGCACTGGTAAGATGGTGATTCTGCCTGTCGATCAAGGTTTTGAGCACGGACCGGCGCGGTCCTTTGGAAAAAATCCGAATGGCTACGATCCCAGCTATCATATCGAACTTGCCATTGAATCAGGTTGTAACGCTTACGCGGCCCCTTTGGGATTTATTGAAGCTGTGGCTCGCGATTACGCCGGCGAAATTCCATTGATTTTAAAAGTAAATAACTCAGAAACTTTATTTACGAATAAAAGCCCCATTTCAGCTGTGACTTCATCTGTTGATGATGCTTTACGACTTGGTTGTGGCGGCATTGGTTTTACAATTTACCCAGGTAGTTCAGACCGCAAAGAAATGTATGAAGAGATTGCTCAGATCAGCAGATATGCAAAAGAGGCAGGCCTTGCGGTGATCATTTGGTCTTATCCTCGTGGCGAGCAGTTATCTAAGGAAGGCGAGACCGGAATCGATGTCATTGCTTATGCGGCTCATGTCGCGGCCCAGTTAGGCGCACATATTATTAAAGTAAAACCGCCAACGGCGCATATCGAACAAGAAGCTGCAAAAAAAGTATACCTTCAAGAGGGTATTAAAGTCGCAACGATGGCAGATCGTTCACGCCACGTGGTGCAGTCTTGCTTCAATGGTAAACGCATCGTCATTTTTTCTGGCGGTGATGCGAAAACAACGGAAGATTTATTGAAAGAAGTTTCAGAGCTGGCGCAAGGCGGAGCTTTCGGCAGCATTATGGGACGGAACGCTTTCCAAAGACCAAAAGCCGAAGCCGTGACATTGTTGAAAGACGTCATGGACGCCTTTGCAGGGAAAAAACTTTAATGTCTGATATTCACGAAAATCCGCTAAGGGCTGAGAAACGAAAAAAACTTCACGCGCTCAGGGAAAAGGGCATCAATCCTTATCCTTATAGTTTTGAGCGAACCGCCCATACTGCCGAGATTATGGCAAAGTTTGATGGTGAAACTCAAGCCGGAGATAAAAAGCCTGAGACAAGTTTTAAATTAGCCGGCCGAATTATGACTTTAAGATCCATGGGAAAAGCCGTGTTTTTTAATTTGATGGATCAAAGTGGACCTTTGCAAATTTATGTTAAGCTTGAAGAGCTTCCTGAAAAACAAAGAGAAGCCTTTCAGTTGACAGACCTCGGCGATATCGTCGGCGTCGAAGGTTACGTGTTTAAAACTCAAAAAGGCGAGCTGTCTTTGTACGCTCGATCTTTTGAAATGCTGACAAAGTCGATTGAGCCTTTGCCAGAAAAATTTCATGGCATTCAAGATATTGAAATTAAATATCGACATCGTCATTTGGATTTAATTTCTGATCGTGAATCCATGAAAGTTTTTATTACAAGATCGCGGATTATAAAATTCATCCGAAACTTTTTGGACTCCCGCGGGTTTATGGAGGTCGAAACACCGATCTTGCAACCCATTTACGGAGGTGCTGCAGCTCACCCTTTTACGACTCATCACAGGGCTTTGGATATGCGACTTTATATGCGCATTTCACCCGAGCTTTATTTAAAACGCCTGATCGTTGGCGGTTTTGAAAAAGTTTACGATATCGGAAAAGTTTTTCGAAACGAAGGAATTGATCGCACTCATAATCCAGAATTTACTTTGCTTGAATGGTATGAGGCTTATACAGACTACAATCATCAGATGAAACAGTTCGAAGAATTAGTATCATCCATGGTGAAAGAACTTTGCGGCAGCTTTAAAATCACGTTCCAAGAAAAAGAAATCGATTTCACGCCGCCGTGGCGACGATTGACGGTGATGGACGGGTTAAAACAGTACGCTGGCATTGATCCCGACGCGATTGATGAAAAAGAATTATTTAAAAAGTGCCGAGAAAAAGGTTCTAAATTAGAAGCCTCTGCCAGTAAGGGCGAAATGCTGATGGCACTTTTTGAACTGACGGCAGAAGAGCATCTTTGGCATCCCACGTTTGTAATGGATCATCCAGTTGAGATCAGTCCACTCACAAAAATTCATCGCAATGATTCAAGATTGGTTGAGCGCTTTGAGCCTTTTGCGGCCTGCATGGAGATCGGAAACTCTTACTCTGAGTTAAATGATCCCGAAGAGCAGTTAGCTCGCTTAAAAGATCAAGAATCAAAACGCGGCAATAACGAAGAAGCGCATCCGATGGATGATGATTTTATTTACGCCATCGACATGGGAATGCCGCCCACAGGTGGGGTTGGTTTAGGTATCGAGAGATTAGTGATGTTGTTAACCAATCGACCAAGCATTCGGGATATTATCTTATTTCCAACGATGAAGTTTCGATGATTTTATCGGCGAAGCTTTTTTTCGTGATCTTCATCAGCGCAGGATTTTTTTCCTGCCAAAATACGCCAACAAAAGTCACGAATCAGGGGCAAGTCGCCGCTGAAGGTAACGAAATTCCGTTTCAAAATTTTTTAAAGTTAAAGCCTGTGATCTTAGATGCTCGAACGCCGCTGGATTTTTCCGTGTCCCATGCGCCCGGCGCGGTGTTGGTTCAATGGCAAGATTTCAGTCAATTGAAACCCGGATATCGTGGATTTTTGCAAGACGACGATATTTCTTTAGCTCGCAGATTAAGTCTGTGGGGTGTTGACCCTGAAACTCCGGTACTTGTTGTGGGCTCAGCCCTACAAGGGCAGGGTGAAGAAGGACGGATGGCTTGGATGTTAAAATATTTGGGTGTTAAAAATGTCCAATTTGCATCATGGACTGTCGTGCGTGCGACCATTCCTCGTGCTGAAGCCGGGCCTGAAAATAAGCCTGCTTGGAAGCCCAGCCTTCAAGCTCAATTTTTAGCCACTCCAGAAGAATTTAAAGCAGCAGTTTTAGATCGAAAAGCGCCGCCATCGCGCGCTCGACTTAAAAGTTTACAGATGAATTCTGTTCGTGCAGGTGCTTTAGGAACTGAAAATTTGATTCTTGATGTCAGGGAAGTTGCAACTGAATTTTCCGGCCTTGAA
>JAYWDA010000208.1:0-2941 GCA_043780105.1 Pseudobdellovibrionaceae bacterium
ATTTATCAAGCTTATGGTCCAAACTCTATTTTAGAACAAAATTTGTTCTCAGTGCTTAGTTTATTAAGACAACATTTTGAGTTCACCCATGTTGAAAAAATCATTATCTATACGGATAATACCGATTATTTTAAAGCCTATTTAGGGTCTCACGACCGCATTCAATATGAACCCATGGGATCTGAACGTCTTCTTGCTTGGCGGGGCGAGATTCAGTTCGTCCATCGTGTAAAAATAGAAATGCTTCGCGACGCGGCTGCGAAGTTTCCAGATTTTAATTTATTTTATTTAGATGGTGACACGTATTTCACAAAAGACCCTGGTCCATTGATGGCACAAATTGATAGGCATCACAGCATTATGCATGAGGCCGAAAATATCGTGAATCAAGGCAAAGACCTGCTGTCCAAAAAAGTCGCTCGATTTTTAGCTAAATTTGAGTTTAGCATCGACGGAAAAAAAATAAAGATCCCTCCATCAATGATGATGTGGAACGCCGGAGTCTTAGGATTTTCACCGAATTTTTTTGAAAACCTGAAATGTGTTCTTGTTCTAACGGACCAGTCGTATTCAAAGTATAAAAAGCATGTCATGGAGCAAATGGCGTTTTCATACTTTTTAGCAAGCTTTTCACGAGTTCTTGGTGCGAGTGACTATGTTCATCATTACTGGCGGCAAAAAAATGAGTACGCTCAACTGATTCAGCAGTTTCTTACCAATCATAAAAACTTGCAGAATGCGTTACAGGCTTTTGATCAAATTCAATGGCCACTTCCTCCACCGCCAAAAAAAAATTTCTTACAGCGTCTTTTTGGATAGTTTCGACGATATCGTCATTTGCGCCTCTTGAATCTTAAGATCACCATACTAAGATGGAAACAGATCCGCTCCCTCAACAAGTGCTCGCAGAACTCAGCCAAGATTTAAGATCGCCCTTAAATACGATCCTTGGGTTTGCGACGTTGATGAAAGATCCCGATTTGAGTCGAAAAGATCGCGATCAGTTTATTGACCGCATTCTTTCCAATGGCGATGACCTTCTGCAAATTTTAGACGATGCCCTTAATTTGTCAAAAGCAGAAACGCGTGATTCTGATTCAGAGACAGTTTCCTTTAATATTGTGGAAATGATTTATGATGTTGTCCAAACTTTAAAGCCGATGTCGGATAAAAAAGAATTAGATATTCATCTGAAATACAAAACTTCGATCCCTGAAACCATAGTTTCTGAGCCCATCAAGACGCGGCAGATTTTGAATCATCTTTTAGCAAATAGCATTCGCTCGGCCAGCGACGACGGATTTATTCTAATTTCTTTATCTTTTGAAAGTGAAGGTGAAGCTCAGCCGCAAAAATTAAGTATCGATATTGATGATTCTGGAGCGCAACAGGAAGAAAAGATTCTGCAGCTTGAAAACGGATTTAAAAAGACTCTGCCCTCTGAAAGACCAGGATTTACGTTGTCTCAGAAATTTGCTCAAAGCCTTGGGGGTTTACTGACAGTTCAGCCCAGCCCATTTGGCGAAGGCTGTTGTTTCACTTTTTCCCTCCCGTGCGGGCTTATGAAAAATGTTAAATTGCTGAATAAAAGAAAAAATTCTCCATCGATCGAAAAGGGTGAGGTTTTAGATAAAAAACCAGGCCGCTTAAAAAATGTAAAAGTTTTGTCGGCGGAAGATTCAATCGATAACGAAACTGTGATCCGCCTTTTTTTAGATCGAGAAGGTGCGCTTTTGACTTATGTTCATAATGGATTTGATGCGGTTGAGGCTGTCAAAAACGGGGAGTTTGATATCGTATTAATGGATATTCAAATGCCCTTACTGGATGGCTTAGAGGCCACTCGGCAGATTCGGCATCTTGGGTACAAAAAGCCCATCATCGCATTAACCGGAAAGGCCTTGCGCGATGATGCCGAAAAATCGTTAAGGGCTGGTTGCGATACTCATTTGGCAAAACCGATCAATAAAGAAACTCTAATTCGAGAGATTGAAAAAAGAATCTCTTAAACCCAGGCTGTGCTTAACTATCGAATGGCGTTCAGTGCAGCTTCGTAATTAGGCTCTTTGGTGATTTCAGAAACAAGTTCTGTGTATAAAACTTTATTTTCTGGTGAAAGAACCACGACAGCCCGGGCAAATAAGCCAGCAAGTGGTGTATCCAACATGGTCACGCCCCAGTCCTTACCAAAACTAGTTCTAAAGGCAGATAAGGTTTCACAATTTGCAATGCCTTCGGCTCCGCAAAATCGAGCATTCGCGAAGGGAAGATCAGGTGAAATATTAAGAACGACGGTGTTCTTAAGCCCAGCTGCAACTTCGTTAAATTTACGAACAGAGGCTGCGCAGACGCCGGTGTCAATGCTTGGAAAGATGCTAAGAACTTTTATTTTTCCGGCATAGTTGTCGACAGAAACTTCTGACAGATCATTTTTAACCATTTTTGAAAATGAAACCGTTTGGCCGACTTTAGGAAGTTCCCCAACGGTGTTGGCAGGGCTTCCTTTAAAGGTAATTTTAGACATAAGACTCCTTAGCATGTTTTTCATACTGTAACTTAATTTAAAAGAGCTGCCAAAGATATTTCCTTGGTTAGAATCCTAAAAATAAAAAAGGTGGCCTTTGAGAGCCACCTTTTTTATTTTTGAATGAAGTTTTACTTAATATACCTCTACTTAATCTATTGCGATGAGGTCGCAGATCCCTCGGGCGTGATGGTAATATCAACGCGGCGATTCTGGGCGCGGCCTTCTTTTGATTTATTAGTTGCAATCGGTTTTTCAAAACCATATCCCGCTGACTTGACGTCAATGTCTTTAAATCCATTTGATTTAAAGTAAGTTGCAACAGCACTGGCGCGGTCTTCAGAGATCTTTTTGTTTTGCTGATCATTTCCTGTTGAATCCGTATGACCCTCAATATTAATTTGAGAAGCATTCAGT
>JAYWDA010000209.1:0-1591 GCA_043780105.1 Pseudobdellovibrionaceae bacterium
ACGTGCGCTTCTTCTTCGCAAATCATATCGCGAGCGTACTCTTCCAGAAAAATGGATTGGCCTTCAACAAGCTTTAATAATTTGTGAAGATTTTCCAGCTGCTCATTTTCATGCTTTAAACTTTCCGACAAAATATCCCCTATGGAATGTTTGTGGGTTTCGGTCAGCTTGCCAATTTTTAAGCTCGGGTGGCCGCTTAAAGTTGTAATATGTTCACCAGCAATCCCGGCGTGGGCTAAAGATTCAGTCGCTTGATCGCGCAGCCATTTAACGATGGGAATTCGATTATGACCGAAAACCATTAAAGAATAATGAGTGTAGCGAACGACACCGGCCAATTCGGCCTCAAGAATCGTGTTTAAACATTCTAGAACATTTTTTGAATCTTTTAAGGCCACAAGTTTCTCCTTTAATAGTCTCAGGAAATGCTATCTGGGGCCTTGAAGTCCTGCAATTAAAATCGAAGCGCACTCGACTGGTACACAATTCGCATCTGGAATTCTTAAGGGGTCAGATCGGCACCAGATATTTTAAATTCAAACAGGGGGATTAAATGCTAAAGGGTCTAACAAGTATCATTTTATTATTTTGCGGTCTTGCACAGGCGCAGGTGGCTCCACCTCGGGATGTGGCCTCGCGAATGCTGGTTTTAGAAAGAAAGGTTCAGCAGTTACAGGCCTTAATGGCAAGTCATGACAATCGTCTTTCAAATTTGGAATACAGTCAGGGGATCACTCCTCCACCAAGTGGACCTCCGTTGCCAACTTTGACTTACAGCGCGATTCTTGTCGACACCGGTTATTCAAAAACTTTTTTAGGAAGTGGTAGTACGAAATTGGAAGCTGAAGCTGTGGTTCGACAAGAGTGTGGTAAAGTTGTTCATTCTTCTTATTGCAATGGCACTGTTAGATTTGGAAGCGCAGACGGTGTTTCAAGAGGCTCTTATTGCGTGATCACTGATTCTGGGTATCAAAAAACTTTTTCTGCCCGTGGCAGTGACGCCATCGAAGCCGAAGCAAAAGCAAAACAAGCCTGTCAGGTTGTTGTTCACTCTTCTTACTGCGGGAATGTCACACCACGATGTGAATCAATACTTTAAGCCTTTACCGAAACCTCCATTTGAACTAAGTAATCAAATAATATTTTGAATCTGTTCAATTGGAGCGCCAAAAAAATGAAACTGACTTCTTTATTTTTAATTCTCTGCCTAAGTCATAACTCTTGGGCGCAAGAAAAAGCCCCCTGGTCCAATGAATCTGAAGCCGCTGTTGTAAAGGTGGGCGGAAATACTGAATCCGAAAGTTATTCCGCAAAAGAAAAAACGACGTTCACTCAAAGTACAAATATTTGGGTCAGCACGGCTCGATATTTACAGTCAAAAGCGGGCGGCACTGAAACTGCTAAATCTTGGGACGCAGCTCTTCGCTATGAAAAAGTTTTCAGTGAACTTTGGTCTGGGTTTATCCAGCACGGTGCGGAATCCAATGCTTATGCGGGCTATCTCCAGCGGGACAACACGGACTTAGGTGCAAAATATACTTTCTTAAAATCAGACACTGAAAATGCATTGCTCGAGGCTGGTCTTCGCTCG
>JAYWDA010000210.1:0-4290 GCA_043780105.1 Pseudobdellovibrionaceae bacterium
CTTTTTGCGAAGTCAGCTCATTCTGCAGCCGAATATTTTCCTCTTTATAAAAAGAGAGGTCGGCAATGTCTTCACTGATGATTTCGTATTCCGCAAGACGAGCTTCAAGATCTTTTATTTTTGTTTCAAACTTGGCTGCCGATTCCGGTACAGATCCTGACGCTGCCGCATTTGCACTTGCCGCTGTTGCGGCTGTTGCGGCTGCTTTAGCAGCTTCTCGAGCGGCTTCTTGACGGACTTGCATGATCACTTTTTCTTTTTCGACTAAATCTCTTTTTAACTTTTCAACTTCGGCCGTGTGATCAACGGCGACAGCGGTATCGCCAGCCGAAGACTTCACCTCCACTGGCACTGCAAGGACAGGCGCTTTGGCCTGAGCCTCTAATATTTTTTGCAGAGTTTTTTCTAATTGCGCTGTATCAAGAGTAGGCGCCGCAGTGCTGACCGGTGTGTCAGCGCCGAATAACATACGAAAAGTCAAAAAAATGACCATCAGTAGCACGGCCGCAATCAGCACCTTAATGATCATGTCATTATGATCTGACCAGTAATTAAGAAAAGTATGAATATTCACAGACTTTAATTGTCGATGAGCGGTACATTTTCGTCAAGTTTACAGCCAAAATTCAAGCTTGTCCTGGCTGGACCAAGGGCGGTGATTATGCTAAGGTCGTATTATGAAAAACTATGATCTTATTCTACGACAAGGCGAAGCTCTCCTCTACCACGAGGGAAAAATCCAACGGCAAATTTGCGATATCGCTATTTTGAATGGCTTGATTGCCGAGATTTCACCGCAAATCAAAGCTTCATCAACAAAAGAAATTTCTCTTAAAGGTCTGACTATTTTGCCAGGCGTGATTGATTCTCAGGTTCACTTTCGTGAGCCCGGACTGACTCAAAAAGAAGATTTTGAAACAGGCACGAAGGCCGCTTTGATGGGTGGAGTAACAAGCATTTTTGAAATGCCAAATACTTTGCCGCCTACGATTCACTTAGAAAACTTAGACGAAAAAATTCATCGAGCCGAAGGACGCGCTTACGCCAATTACGCATTTTATGCCGGCGCTGCCGACGACAATACAGCCGAACTTAAAGGATTGGAAAATCATCCGCATTGCCCAGGCGTAAAAGTTTTTATGGGAAGTTCGACGGGAACTTTATTAATTGAATCCGATGCTTTGCTAGAAAAAGTTCTGACCCATACAAATCGTCGCATCATTGTTCACTCTGAAGACGAAATGCGTTTAAAAGCCCGTAAAGAATTTTCCCTACAGCATCACGATGTTCATCAACATCCCATCTGGCGCGATGTTGAAACAGCGGTCTCATCAACAAAGAGACTTTTGCATCTGGCCCGCAAACATAATCACAAAGTTCATGTCTTGCATATTTCAACAGCGGAAGAAATGGACATTTTAAAAAATGAAAAAGATATCGCGTCTGTTGAAGTGCTACCGAATCATCTGACCTTTTGGGCTCCCGATTGTTATGATAAACTGGGAACTTATGCGCAGCAGAATCCTCCGATTCGCGAAAAACGTCATCGCGATGCTTTATGGGCTGCGATTGCCAATGGGACAGCTGATATCATTGGCTCTGATCATGCCCCTCACACACGGGAAGAAAAAGATCGGCCCTACCCACAAAGTCCATCGGGGACACCTGGGGTCCAAACACTCGTTCCCGTGATGCTAAATCACGTTCATGAAGGCCGCATGAGTTTAGAAAGATTTGTTGAAATGACGTCTGAAAACCCAAGAAGGATTTTCGATATTAAAAACAAAGGCCGTCTTCAGGTCGGCTTTGATGCTGATTTCACCGTCGTTGATTTGAATAAAACTAAAACAATTGAAAATAAATGGATCGCCAGCCGCTGTGGTTGGACACCTTTTGATGGGATGACAGTGGTCGGCTGGCCAATTTACACAATCCTCAGCGGAAAAGTGGCAATGGCCGAAGACGAGATCATAGCTCCTCCGCAAGGAAGGCCCATTTTTTTCAATAAGTAGTTTTATTTTTGAAATTGGGCCCGCACAAAAAAACCTTCAAGCGAACTAGAAGGGCCGCCCTTGATGGCCCCTTCGGTGACAATATCGGCCGCCTTAATATTATAAGAAATCGTACGCGCAAAAACATCCAAGTAAAGATCCGCTTTCGTGTCACTTTTCACCAGCGCATGAAACCGATACTCACGAGCTTTTTTAGAATTCCAATCCCGCACCCAGATCGATGGCAAAAAATAAATCTTAGCGGGCTTGCCAGCTAAAGTTGTCTCGCACGAATAAACTTTGCCTTTATCAGATTTTAAACAGGCTAAGGCTTCCTCTTCCCGACCGCGAATATCAAAGGCTTCGATGGTGCCTTCAACGTGGCAGATTTCAGAAGACTCTTCACTATTTCCCGACTCGGATTTTTTCCAAAGAAGCTGAGTCGCTTCAATTTTAAATGTCTGCCCCTTTTTAAAAGTCCGAAAAGGCTTGATAGAATCACAATTCACCGATGAAAAAGCCGAGCCCGACCAGAGAAGTAAAAAAACAAGTTTCAACATCACTGCAGCCTAAAAGAGGCCATAAAAAATGTCCACCTCAACCCGCGCGTCGCCAAAGATCAGTTTTTCTAGAAATTCTTCCTCTCCTCGCGTCCTTACGAATTCCTACGGAATTCGTAAGGCAACAACGAACCACCAAAACCCCTAAAGTAACAAAGTCATCTTGAGGCGTAAGTCGCCACGAAGCGTCCTCAACTAGCACAGGCCAAAAAAAAAGCGGGCCCAATCAAGGCCCGCAAAATAAATCCTAATTAAAAACCCCGCGCTTACGGAGTTTTACAGAACGGTAAAGTCGGCATCACAGTGCACGCAATCTGACAAATCTGTGGATCCAAAGGACATTGTCCCGGAGCACCTGGCGCGCCTGGAGCTCCGCCGCCGCCATTATCAGGAGGCGTCGATTTACCAACATTGTAATCCAAGCTATTCACAGTCGATCCCGCCGCATCTTTAACAGTGATCACAACAGTTCCCTTAGAAACTGCTTTGATCGCGCCCGTATTATCAATGGAAAGAATCCCTGGGTTTGAACTTGTCATTGTGAAAGGAGCTGTTCCATTCATCACAGACAAATTCATTGACGTGTTTTCATCCATTGTTGCTGCTGCTGGCACCAACCACATTTTCTTATTTAACAAGTGGTCAACAGCGGCAAAAGCATCAACGCGACAGTTACACGCAGTCTCAATGGAAACTTTTGCTCCTGTGGTTTGCAGAAGAGCGCGCAGCTGAGCGCCTGTTAAACTTGTATCCTGAGATTTCAAGAAAGCCACCATTCCAGCAACCAGTGGCGTAGCCATTGAAGTCCCAGAAAGATTTCCATACTTGTTACCTGGTAAAGTCGACATAATATCTTCACCTGGCGAAGACACATGCACAGTCGCTTTTCCGAAGTTACTCCAGCTAGGCTTTGAATCGCTCATGCCAGAAGCTGCGACGGTGATTGTGTTCGGCAAGCCAGAATTCGCAGGAAATACTTCCGTTGAATCATTATTTTTTCCATCATTGGCAGCGGCTGCAACAAAAATCACGCCGTGGTCATCAGCTCGCTTAATAGCTTCTAATAACGGACCGGCTTGAGCTCGTGGAACGGCTGCGCCCCAGCTGGCTGAAATCACTTGCACGTTCTTTTCAATCGCAAAATCGATCGCTTTAACAGCGGAATCAAGATCGCCAGAGCCATCTTCGCCCAAAAATCGAATTGGCATAATTGAAACTTCGGGACTGAGGCCAACAATCCCGCCATCCACTAATCCCGTTCCACCAATCACACCCGCACAATGAGTTCCATGTCCTGGATTCTGTGCGCCGGTGACATCCATAGGATCATTGTCGTTTTGTTTGAAGTCATAACCCTGAACCATATTCTGAGTTAAATTTGGATGGTTGTAATCAACACCCGTATCAATCACAGCCACAGTGATATTGCGATGACCTTTATTACCAGCGCGCTGCCAAGCTTTATCAGCCTGAACTTTTGTGATCGCCCATTGGTCACGTAATTGAGTGATTTGAATTGGGTTTGTAAACGCATGCATCTTAGCGTTCGGTACAACATATTCGATATCTACACGAGTCAGCAAGCTGACCAGAACCTGCGCTTCGTTGGCAGGAGCCACATCGATTTTCACATAACTTCCAATTTCATGTTGGCCTGTGATTCGAAACTGCGATTTTTGTAAAGACTGTGACGACAAAGACCTTAAAGCTGAAGCATTTCTGTACTTCACCAAGTATTC
>JAYWDA010000211.1:0-2993 GCA_043780105.1 Pseudobdellovibrionaceae bacterium
GTGCTTAACCTGGCTTTTTGTCTTCTTCATTTCGTTTCAGTCCGGTTGATATGAATTTAAGTTCATATCATGCTAAAGGCACGGCAAGGTTGGGATCAAGCCCAGTTTTAAATATCAGCCCTACTTTAAATATTGGGATAGGCGACGATTGCACCTAACGACAGGGGTCAAGCTCTGAAACCATTGGATTCTTAAATAGTACGTAATTTCAACTATTTGTACGATGGCCCAAAAAATTAAAAAAGCCACAAGTTGCCACCTACGAATGAATTTCTTCATTTAAGTAAAAATACCTTTAAAAACCCTACAGAATCGCAAATACTAGCCAGGTTTCAAAAAGCCGAGGGGGGCTAGAATAGTATGAAAAAAATTTGTTGGCAGAAGGCCTTACTGATTTTTCTTTTGTTTTCATTTCAAGCAAGAGCGCAAGGTATTTCCGCAGGACTCCATCAAAATTCCAGACTGACTTCAAATAAATCGTGGCTAGAAGATGAATCCAACGTCGCCATTGCACGTATTCTAGAAAATATTTCTCCAGCAGATGCTAGGCCTGGGGCTGTGATTGCAGCGCCGACGCGCCGAGATCCAAATTATTATTATCATTGGGTGCGCGATGCCGGCCTAACAATGGAAGCCGTTGTAAATGAATACCGCGCTCGTTCGAACGCGGGTGACCGAAATATTTTGCGCCAAAAAATATCTGACTATATTGATTTTTCTGAGCACATTCAGAATGTTTCAACTTTGACAGGTTTGGGCGAACCAAAATTTAATGTCGATGGAACGGCCTTCAATGGTCCGTGGGGTCGTCCGCAAAATGACAGTCCCGCACTCCGAGCCATGTCGCTCATTCACTGGGCACAAATTCTGATTGATGAAGGGCAAGTTGATTTTATCAAAGATCGACTTTTTAATCCAAAAGATCCCATTTCCGGTATTATCAAAAAAGATCTTAATTATGTGGCCGTTCATTGGCAGGAGCCCAGCTTCGATTTATGGGAAGAAGTTCAGGGGGACCACTTTTACACTCGCATGGTGCAACGGCGAGCTATGATCGAAGGATCCCAACTGGCTTTGGCCTTAGGCGATTCAAAATCGGCAAGAATTTATTCGCGGCAAGCCCTTGAAATTGAACAAAGTATTGGGCAGTTTTGGGATGCGTCTCGGGGATATTTTGTAGCGACAAAAAATCAAGTTACTGGTTTAAATTATAAAAACTCGAACCTAGACACGGCTGTGATTTTAGGTCTTTTGCATGGCTCGTTAAACGATAACTTCTTGCCTTTCAGCGATCCTAAAGTTCAATCGACGATGGAAAATCTTGTGCAAGCTTTTGTTCGAACTTATCGAATTAATCAACGTTCTGATATTCCAGGCGTTGCCATCGGCAGATACCCAGAAGATCGCTACGGCGGCAGCCACTTTGACGGCGGCAATCCATGGCCTTTATGCACGCTAGCCATTGCAGAAGCTTACTACCGCATGGGAAATAACTTTAGCATTAAGGGCCGAAAGCTCGATAGTTTAAGTTTGCTTGAGACCGGTGATCAATTTGTTGAGCGAGTGCGTTTTCATTCGCCAGGCGATGGTTCTTAGAATGAACAAATGGATCGTAACACAGGTTTTATGACTTCGGTTGAAAACCTGACTTGGAATTATGCTGCAGTTCTGTCGGCCTTATCAGCTCGCCAAGCCGTTATCTTTCAAAAATAAAAAGGCCCACTAAGTTGCTGACTCCGCTACGGAGGTAAGGGCTTTAATTTCTGTTGAAATGGGATCAATTTCAATTTGGATTCGATCCTTACTTTTAACTAACTTTTTTAAGTAGGACCTTACATCTGAAGATGTTTCAGATTTTTTAGGGAATCGATAAAAAGCAGCGTGGCGACTAAGAAGAATTAAGAATTCTTTTTCTGTTTCTACGAATCGGTTTACAGATTCCGTTAAAGTCATCGATGGAGTCTTATAATTTCCGCTGTAGCCTTTAAATTTTGTGGCTGATGCCTGCTTTGAAGAAGCAATGATAGCTACAAATAAAAGCATAATTTTTTTAGACATTATTTTGCTCCTTGCTGCTGCTGTTGCCGTGGTTTCAGCTGACCTTGAAAGTTGTTATCGTAGGAAGATATGTAGTCTTGCAAGGGTAAATAGGTTGAAAACTTTTCGGCCATATCTTCTAAATCCTCTTTTGCCCACTTTTTCTTGTAGGACTCCGTTTTTTCTTGCCTCTCAAGGTACTGAAAGCGAGAGCCAAAATAAATTTCATCGACCTGACCTTTCGCTCCATTAATGCCAATATCTTCTTTCATTTTGTCTGCCCACTCGTTGACAGAAACGGGCTGTGAAAATAGCCCGGGATCAAAAACCATCAGTTCAATTTTTCCATCGATTTGTTTCACATAGCTGACAGGTGCAACATGCCATCCCCAAATAGCATACGGGTAGTTCGGTATATTGGTCTTAGCCACAAGAACCCCTGTCGCAAAAGCTTTGCCCATAATCACGGATGATTTCTCGGCCATCATCGCCATTGCAGTGGCTCGAGCGTAACAACCGTCGCGGGGATATTTAAAAGGAATATTTTTATTCTGAACAAATTCCCTAAATAAAAGATTGGCCTTTTCAGAATCTATAACAGAGATCTCTATCGTTTTTGGATGATACCATTTTTTTGCAAAGCCATTTTCAATTTTTTCTGAGCCAAAGTTGGCAGCAAAAACAAAGAAGTATAAGGACAGAGCATAAACCAGTTTCATCTATGTTATATCGGTCACATTTAAGTTTTTATTAAAAAACCCAGACTTTTGTCTTTTACGAAAGCCATGCGGAGATTAAAAAAGAAAGAAAACATAAAATAAATCAAATTAGTTAAGATAGATTTTGGACAAAAAAAGCGTGGGAGCCGAAGATCCGGATATCAGATAACCGATATCTTGATATCTGATATCGGTATTTTAATTGGTGCCCAGCGAGGGAGTCGAACCCCCATGCCT
>JAYWDA010000212.1:0-3252 GCA_043780105.1 Pseudobdellovibrionaceae bacterium
TCAAGTTCTTTTATACACCACACCGCTAACTCACCCAGTTTTTCATGGTTTTGATAAGCTTCAATATTTTCTTTTAAAGCTATTAATTTTAAGTTTGTAGCTACAATCATCGCATTTCTTTTAAGGCCAAAGGATCCAGCCCGATCTAAAGGTGTGCCTGCAAACATTCGTTGCAACTGTTTTCCCGATGAGCTTAAGATCATTTTTAATTCCTCGGTCATCCCAAGGGTACCGTTCGCCAAATCAGGATTTGTTTTGCTGTTTAAAAAAGTTTTAAAAACTTTTTTATTCCATGGGCAAACGGTTTGACAAAGATCGCAGCCAAAAAACCAATCGCCGATTTTTTGCCGAAGTTCAATCGGAGGGACTTGCCTGGATTCAATCGTCAGATAAGAAATGCATCGACCCGCATCCAGTAATCGAGGTTCTTTGATCGCTTTAGTGGGGCAAATATCAATACAAGCCGTGCAGGTCCCGCAAAAATCAGGTTCTATCTGGGTGTTTGGCTGAAGTGAAAGACTGGTTAAAATTTCGCCAATTAAAAACAGACTTCCTTCTTTGCGATCAATCAGGCAGGTGTTCTTTCCAATCCATCCCAGGCCAGCTCGGTAAGCTAAATCTCGCTCTAAAACGGGGCCGCTATCAGTTAAAACCAAAAACTGCTCGTCAGGATAAATTTCTTGAAGCGCAAGTGTGAGATCTTTGAGATGATTCTTGATCCAAAAATGATAATCCTTTCCTTTTGCATACAAAGCCGTTCGTAAGTCTTTCAACGGAAAATCTTCGCCTTCGGGGTGGGGCAGATAAGGAAAGCAGAAAATCAAAGACGATTTAAGCTTCGCTCCTAATAGCTGTGGGTTTTCTTTTTGTGGAAGGTGATCTTTTAAGTAACCCATGCTGGAGTGATAGCCCTGATCCAACCAGGACTTATAAAATTCTAAACTTAAGGGAGTTTTTAAATCGGCTGTGCCCCAGTGGCTGATGGGACGGGATGACACCCACTGATTAAGATGGTTTTGCAGTTGTGAGGGGATCGTGCCAGAATCAGGGAGCATGCTTAAGCAACCTTTAAAGAAGTCGACTTTAGATTTAACACTTCTCAAATCTCATCCACAGTGGGGCTTGGCAAATAAAATTTATAAAACTCTGACGGCCAATGGATTTCAGACCTATTTTGCTGGTGGCTGTGTCAGAGATCTGCTTCTGGGGCTTCTGCCAGCAGATATTGATATTGCGACCGCGGCAACGCCTGCGCAAGTGAAAAACTTATTCTTAAAAACGATAGATGTGGGCGAAAATTTTGGTGTGACCCGAATCATTGAACAGGGCCTTGATATCGAAGTGGCGGTTTTTCGAACTGACGGGGACTATAAAGACGGGCGTCATCCTGATAGCGTGATTTTTTCTGATCCTGAGCACGATGCTTTAAGACGAGATTTTACAATCAACGCGCTTTTTTTAGATTTAGATAAAAATGAAGTTCTTGATTATGTGGGTGGGTTAAAAGATCTAGAGCTTAAAATAATTCGAACAGTCGGTGAGTCAAGGGAGCGTTTTCAGGAAGATCATTTGCGAATCTTAAGAGCCTTAAGATTTTCGGCCCAGCTGGGATTTGAAATTGAAAAAGCTACTTTGGGCGCGGTTGAAAAAATGAAAGACCTATTGAAGAAGGTGAGTGGCGAGCGTGTTCGCGATGAGCTTTTAAAGCTTTTAAAATCCTCACAGCCGCTCGTTGGTTTTGACTTATTAGCATCCACGGGAGTCTTTGAAGTTTTTTTTGGAAAACTACCGAACGAGAGCTTTGCCATATGGAAAAAGATATTTCCCTTACCCAAAGATTTAAAAAGTGAAATTTTTTGGCTCGGTTTTTTTTGGCCTTTGTTTGAAGAAATCGCTTCCGGAAATCATTTAAGGAACTGGAGTGATATCGAAGATCAGGTCAAGCTTTCCCGTGATGAGCGCAAGGCTTTTAAGGCGGCTCGCGATTTCATGCTGGCTCGCGCCCAGTGGTCCACAAAAAGGTTAGGACAAAAAATCCTCTTTGTTCATGAGTCTGTGGGGCCTAGCTTACTAGCATTTACAGCCGTGACGGACTCATCTTGGCAAACTGAATTTTTGAATTTAAAAAAATCTTACGAGAGCCTCGCTCCCCAAGGGTCATTGCCTGAAGCTTTTCTAAAGGGCCAGGATGTCGCTGAACTTCAGGGGCCGGCGCGGGGATTAGCCCTGGACGCTGCCTATTTAGAGCAGCTTGAGAGTGCTTTTCAATCTCGGGCCCAGGCTCTTGAGTGGCTGGCGGACTATCTTAAAGGACAAAAAAAATGACCGAGACTCAAGACATCTTTATTCCTTCGACTTGGAAGCGCATTTTAGCATGGTGGCTAGATCAAGTATTTATTTGGATGGTGTTAGGACCTCTTTTAACCATGTTTCCGCAAACTAACGACGGCTGGATTCAGCTCAGTCTTCCTTGGGCCTTAACTCTTTTTTTATTTCCCGTGATCTACGAAACATTTTGCACTTACTTTTTTCACGCAAGTCCTGGTAAGTGGATTTGTAATTTAAAATTGCTACCGATCCACCCTTTGGATTCCCAGCATTGGGCGCTTCATGTTTTCACTCGCGCGGTGATTTCTTATTTCGGAAATTTTTTCTGGGCGATTTTTGCCACCGGCTTTTTTCGCTTTGATCGGCGGCATTTGGCGGACTGGATTGCAGAAACCCGAGTCGTGGGATTGAAGCCTTGTGCCATGCCTAAGTTAAGACCTGTGGTTGGAACGACCATCGTGGTTTTAGGTTTGATCTTGGGTTGGATTTCAACATCTGAGCAGGTGGCAAATGTTTCTTACGAGGATGGATCTATTTATATTCCGGACCCAACTAATTTTGATTTTTCTAGCCCCGACGAGGAAGAATAAATATTAAAAAGGCTCAACCGGCTTTTGCTGTCGGAGCCAGCTCATGCAAATGATTCCAGACTTGATCCAGTTTGTTTTTCAAAGTGTTCGTGTTGAAGGGCTTAATTAAATAATCAGAGGCTGCTGTCCCAGCCGCTTCTAAAGATTTTTTCTGATCAAGGTCGGCCGTGATCATCACAAAAGGCGTTTCGCTTAGTTCGGATCTAGCCTGGCAGAAGGCTAAAAGTTCAGTTCCCAGCATCCCGGGCATGTTAAAATCACAAATAATAAATCCATACGCACTCCCAGACTCATAAGCTTTTTGAATCATAGGTATAGCTGTTGGTCCGTCTGG
>JAYWDA010000213.1:0-1943 GCA_043780105.1 Pseudobdellovibrionaceae bacterium
GCTAAAAAAACGGCAGTAGTGAAGGCTCTGCAAGACTCGAAGTATTTTGCGATGACTGATTACCGCGATATGATGGATTTCACAAATAAGCTCATGGCGTCCTCGCTGATTAAAAAAACCGGCGAAGATCTTAAGACCGCTCACAATAAATTAGTGGTCGCCAATGATCAAAACCAAGACAACGTGACTCATGGCCTTTCAATTTGGCTTCCTAGCGACCTTTCCGAATATGAACGTTATTCCGAGCGCTATGAAAATCTAGAGTTTAATAAAAACACGAAGTGGAAGGATTTCCTGCAGCAACTGTATTAGTTTATCGGATGACTGATACCTTTAGGAATCGTTACGACATTTTGATGTAAAAGGTCTCCCCGCGTATTGCCTCTTTCTGAAGGGGATAGCAGGGGGTCATCGTCCCGGGTGTATTCATTAATATATTCTTCCGTTGTCGGTATTACCCCTTTGTCAGTGGCATGAGCTAAAGGTTTTCCGTCGACTGTTGTTTCATTATTAGGTTTGTTATCTTGTTGTCCCATCTCTTCCTCCGCTTCATCGCTTAGGGATTTAGTAAAATTTATAGAGTGCAAATGCCGCGCCCACAGGCTTGGGTGATGCAAGAAAGACTCATAATCTAGGCATTGCGACGGACTGAGCTTATGAAATTTTACAAATTTAAGGGTCAAATTTGATGATTTCGCCACTTTTTCTGTAGATGTGCTATTTTCTTCCGCAACCTAAGAAATGAGATCTCCGTGAAAACTTTTGATGAACTATCGTTAAGTCCCGCTGTTGCTAAGGCAATTACAGAAATGGGATATACCACACCAAGTCCGATTCAAGCTCAAGCATTACCGATTCTTCTCGGAGCTCCCACGGATTTCATTGGTTTGGCCGCTACTGGCACTGGTAAAACAGCCGCCTTTTCAATTCCCATGCTCGAGCAAATTGATGCTTCGATCAAGGCCGTGCAAACATTAATTTTATGCCCGACTCGCGAGCTCGCTCTGCAAGTGGCGGGTCAAATTAATATGCTCGGTAAACACAAAGGCATTCGTGCTTTGCCGGTTTACGGTGGCGCTAGCTACAGTGAACAATTGCAAGGCATGAAATCCGGTATGCAAGTTGTTGTTGGAACTCCAGGCCGTGTTGTTGATCATATTGAACGCGGCACTTTGAAATTAGGAAATTTAAAACAACTTATTTTAGATGAAGCCGACGAGATGATTTCTATGGGCTTTAAAGATGAGCTGGATAAAATTTTAAGTTCTGTCGATCGTGAACAAGCTCGTATCTGGTTATTTTCTGCAACCATGAGTTCTGATGTTCGCCGCGTGGCTGATAAATATTTGACCAATCCGCAGCAAGTTCAGTCGAATAAAAAAGAAATGTTATCTGCCACTGTCGACCAACTTTACTATGTCGCTCGTGAATCCAATAAGCCTGAAATTCTTTGCAAGCTGATTGAAGCGGCGGAAGATTTTTACGGAGTTATTTTTTGTCAGACGAAATCTTTGGTAGCGGATTTAAGTCAGTACTTGATTGATCGCGGTTATAAAGTTGATTGCTTGCATGGTGATAAAGATCAGCGTTCCCGTGAAAAGACCATGCAATCTTTCCGCGACCGCAAAGTCACTGTTCTTATTTGTACAGATGTCGCTTCACGTGGTCTTGATGTGAAAGATATCACGCACGTGATCAACTACTCACTTCCTCGTGAATTAGACAGTTACGTTCACCGTATCGGTCGAACAGCTCGAAGTGGTAAAACTGGAATCGCGATGAGCTTAGTGACTCCAAGTCACATGGGTATTTTGCGCCGAATTGAAACCATGACAAAAACCCGTATGCGCGAAGGCGTGATTCCAAGTCGTCGTGATATTGGAACTAAAAAAATCTCTTCGATGCTGGCTAAATTTGTTGGCGAAAAATCGGGAGTTCGCGCC
>JAYWDA010000214.1:0-3098 GCA_043780105.1 Pseudobdellovibrionaceae bacterium
CTTGATCACCGCGACAATTGGGGCTGCGATTTTTATCTTGAGCCGAGCTTGTCGGGTAATAGTAATGATTTACTAAAAAGGCTTGGATATTTGCGATCTTCCTTTTATGTCCAATCCCGTCGACATGAACGCCTTCATCCAAAATTCCTTGAATATCTGAGGGTCGGTCATTTAAAGCAGGTTTTTCAAGCGCTTTACAACTTTGATAAGCCGTTGCAAAAAGCCAGCGCATGCCCCGCTCTGGCAGTGAAATCTTTTTGGGTGCATGGGCGAAAGCCGCTGGCCATGCGACATCTTCGTTAACAACGGCACAGGCTTTCGCTGGACTGCCCGCTTTTAAAGCCAGCAATTCAGAATAAATTTTTGTTTTAAATTCCTTTCTGATTTCAGAGGACTCATCGCCCACTTCCATCGCCGCAAAAAACATTCTAAAATTGGCCGCTGAATCTAAGATATTTTTTTTTGGAGCTTCAACAAATAAAGTTTCAAGTAAGCCCAGCCATGCATTTTTAACTTCGACCGAAATAAGACCTTTCGACGCGAAACTTTCAACCTGATCTTTTAAAGCTGATACGTCTGGAATTCTTTTCTCACGCACTAAAAACGTATCAAAGGCATCCCAAACAAGAGTTTCAAATTGCGGGCAACCCAAGGCTTCCTTTTGTGCTTCGGCCAAAGCGGTTTCTTTTTCGACATTTCCCCACCGACAGGAAAGCAAAAAAGAAAGGCTGATAAAAATCAAAAGTCGCAAGGGTTTCATTGGCTCTTATTCTAGTTAATTTCTACTCAGCTGGCGTTCAAGAAGTCGGCGTAAACCCTTAGAACAAGCCGTTTTTTAGACTAGACCCGACCGCAATTGCAGCCTACAATCATCGCATGCTTGATAAATTTATGCAGCTTCAGACGCTTTACTCTTTTGTCGACTTAGAACCCTATATTTTGCTAGCCATCTTAGTCCTGGCCAGCTGGTTGATTTACAAGATTTTTCTGCGAAATGCCTCGGAAGAAAGACACCGTAATATTCGCGGGCATTTGACTCAGCTTTTTAGAAATTTTGTTTTTGTGAGTGTCCTGTTTGTCTCTTTTTTGTTTATCCATCGTGGCGAAGGGGATTATCAAATCTTAACTCGCTTTTCCCCTTACATTGGATTGATCACCCTGATTTGGGGCGCCATTGTTTTTGTTAGAGCTTCCAGATTATTAGTGCTTGAGTATTTATTTATGGGATCGATGCAGTCTGGGGTTCCGCTGTTAGTTGTAAATATTTTTTCGCTGATTTTATCCGTCGTTTTAATTTTTTGGATGGCTTCTAGAATTTTTGGATTGCAGTTAGCGCCACTTTTAGCAACCTCGGCAGCCTTTTCATTAATTCTGGGTCTTGCGCTGCAAGACACGCTGGGAAATATTTTTGCTGGTATCAGTTTACAGATGGATCGCAATTATGAAATCGGCGATTGGCTAGAAGTCACAAACGGAGTTCAAAAAGCCGTGGGACAAGTGAAAGAAATTACCTGGCGAAGTACGGTGCTGGTCGGTTTTTCTGACGAAGTGATCACTCTCCCAAACCGAGTTGTTGCCCAAGCACAGATTGCTAATTTTTCGCCGGCCGATCAGCCGATCATCCGCAGTCAGTATTTCAGAATTGCCCACACGGCGCCGTTTGAAAAAGCCAAGGATTTCCTTGAAACCGCGTGTAACGGCATCCAGGAAATTCGCAGCTTGCCCGCACCTTATGCTTATATTGCAGAAACGACGGATTCTTGGATCTCTGTAAAACTTATTTACTTTATCGACTCCTACGGGGCCCAATTCGTTGTCGGAGACAAAGTTTTACGTAAAGGGATTGAAGCCTTGGCTGAAAATGGTATAGATTTGGCGAAAACCCAGCTTCGGGTTGAAAACGCAAGCCCAACTCTTTAATCAGCAGGTTCTTACAGTTATGGTTTCTTTGGAACATCCTTTAGCCATTGATATTCGAAAACAAATCGTGCGCGCCCTGAATGACTTCAATATGATTGAAGAGGGCGACCGCTTAATGGTCTGCGTTTCCGGCGGAAAAGATTCCAGCGTTTTACTTGCAAGCCTTCTTGAAATTCAGCGCAGGTCCGAAAAAAACTTTGAAGTGGCCGCCGTGATTTTGGATCAGAAGCAGCCTGGCTTTGATGTTCAGCAATTTAAATCTTGGGTCGAAGCTTTGGGTGTGCCATTACAAATTATTGAACGAGACACTTATTCAATTGTGAAAGAAAAAGTTACGAACGGCGTTTTTTGTTCGCTGTGTTCACGGTTAAGAAGAGCTATTCTTTATGATTATGCGATTAATAACGGCTACACAAAATTAGTTCTTGGTCATCATCGCGACGATTTGATTGAGACGACTTTGCTAAATATGTTTTACACAGGAAATATTGCTAGCATGCCACCGAAATTAAAATCCGATGACGGCAGAAATATTTTACTGCGACCCTTATGTTACGTTGCGGAAAAAGATATTGAAGCACTGGCAGAAGCTTGGGCGCTGCCGATTATTCCGTGCAATTTATGTGGTTCGCAAGAAGGTCTTAAAAGAAAACGTATGAAAAAACTAGTTCGGGAACTAGAAACTGAAATTCCGACGATTTCAAATTCCTTAATTAAAGCTTTTTCAAACGTAAAGCCGTCGCAGTTGCTAGATCAGAATCTTTGGGATTTTAAGAATTTGAAAGCTGATTCTGAAGATCGCACTTTACAGGAATTATAATTCTTAGGGCGGATTATTTCGACCCACTTGCGGGACGTACTGCTGGTAATAATAATTTGGGACTTTTCTTTTTAATGGCAGTGACTGCTTCAACACATGCTTTTGTGATGAAAGATCCTTTTGAAAATATGCCTGATGGCTCTTTCTATGAACTGCCTTTATTCGATGTAGGAATTTCGATTTTTTACTAGGCCCAGGACAGGCCTTGGCATCGGGTCGATTGTCCAGCGGTGCCCCTCAAGGTGTCGTGCCAATATCAACGCTGGCTAGGGTAAACTAATCCCTGAAGCTTGATTGATCACGCAGTAGTTACCGGAGATTTTGCTCCCATTCACGGCCGTAAAGAATCCGCCTGCAT
>JAYWDA010000215.1:0-3982 GCA_043780105.1 Pseudobdellovibrionaceae bacterium
GTTAAGCACAACGGGCACTGCTGAGCCCATCGATTCGACTCTTTAAATTTCTAGCTATCAATTTTTTTGTTAAGATCGGCCCGTCGAACCGAATCCGCCGGCGCCACGCTCTGTCGATGAAAGCTCTGTCGCCATTTCAAATTCAGCTTGATAGACAGGGCATAAAACCAATTGCGCAATCCGCTCTTGATCCTTTACTTCGATGGGCTCTTGTCCAAGATTCACCAAAATAACTTTCACTTCTCCGCGATAATCAGCATCAATTGTTCCTGGGGTATTTAAAACCGTAAGCCCTGCTTTTGCAGCCCAGCCACTGCGAGGACGACACTGAATTTCAAACCCTACGGGAATCTCAAAACTAAGGCCGGTGGGCACCATGGCCCTTTCTCCGGGCCTTAAAATCATAGTCTGTCCAACCTGCGCGCGAATATCAAAACCACTGGCCCCTGCCGACTGATAGCTTGGCAGTTCACCTTTAAAATGAGTTAGCTTTTGAATTTTTACATTAATTTTTTGCATTTTATTGTCCCTTTTTAAAGTGGCTTTTTAAAACTGCCAGTCTTCCCACCATGAACTTAACGATTTTAATCCAGTTCCCAATAACACACCGGCAATTTGCTCTGGCTTAATTTTTTGATCAATAAAATCATTCACTGATTTGACAGTGACTTGATTGATCTCATCGACGACGGATTCTACCGAACGGTATTTTCCAAAAACCATTTCATTCACACCCAAGGACGTCATCCGATTTTCAATATCATCTGAACCCAATAAAAGGCTTCCGATCACTTGCTTTTTATAAAGCTCCACTTCGGATTTGGTCACGCCAGAGTTTTTAATTTTACGAATTTCTTTAGAGACAATTTCAACAAGTTCTTTGACATTTTCCTGATCAGCACCGGCGTAAATAGAGATATGTCCTGTGTCCACAAAAGTATTTAAAGCACTGTAGATTGTATAAACTAAACCTTTACGCTCACGCACACTTTGGTAAAGTTTGGAGGTCATTCCTCCACCTAAGAGTGTATTTACAATAAAAGATTCAAAACGAAATTTATCTTTAAAACCGCCGGTGGGGAAACCCAGCAAGATATGAACTTGTTCACTGTTTTTTTCGACAATTTTTCGGCAAGGCTTCCACCGGGCCGGTTTTCGATTTTGCTGAAAACGGGTTTTCTTTTTACTTTTTAATTGTTTTTCAAGCTCGCTCACTAAATCTTGGTGATCTAAATCACCAGCCGCACTAACAATGACATTTTGCCCGGAATAAGTGGTTTTATAATAATCCACCACTTCTTTTTGATTCATGCCCGTGATGCTTTTCATCGTTCCTAAAATAGGGCGCCCCAGGGGATGCTTGCCATAAACTTCTTCGAAGAAAATATCGTAGATCCACTCTTCATGGTTATCATCACCCATGGCAAGCTCTTGCAGAATCACGCCTTTTTCCAACTGAAAATCCTTGCGCGACATTTTCATATTACAAACAAGGTCGGCTAAAATTTCAGTGGCTTTCCGCCAATGGTCTTTTAAAACTAAAGCATGGTAACAAGTGTATTCTTTGGTTGTATAAGCATTCAGCTCGCCACCCAGGGCTTCCAAAGATTTTGCAATCTGGTAGGCCGATCTGGTTTTTGTGGCTTTAAAAACCATATGCTCAAGAAAATGGGATATGCCGATATGTGATTCAGGTTCATCACGAGTGCCGGTTAAAACCCAAACACCAATGGATACGGCTCGCGCTGCTGGATGCATTTCGCTAACGACGCGAATGCCATTTTTTAAATCTGTTTTTTTAAAGTGAACCAATCGCGACTCCTCAAAGTCTGAAGCCCAGGTGCGGGTTTGTCCCCGCCCCTGTTGAGCTATCATGGCAATTTAGTTCGGCTGTTGTAACAAAGCTTTTCTAGACAACTTAATGCGTCCGGCTCTGTCGACTTCAAGAACTTTTACGTCAATGGTATCGCCTTCTTTTAACACTTCAGAAACGCTTCGGATGCGATCATGGGCAATCTCTGAAATATGCAGTAGGCCTTGTGTGTTCGGCAGAATTTCAACAAAGGCGCCGAACTCAGCAATTTTCACAACACGCCCAGAATAAGTTTTACCTAGTTCTGCTTCAGCACAAATATCCATAATCATGCGCAAAGCTTCTTTTGTCGCTTTTGGATCTGCTGACGCCACGTGAATGGTTCCATCATCTTCGATATCAATTTTAACGCCGGTGGCTTCAGTGATGCCACGGATGACTTTTCCACCCGCGCCAATAACTTCACGAATTTTCTCAGGTTTAATTTTGATCGTTTCAATTCTTGGAGCGTATTCAGAAATCTGACCACGAGCCACAGAAATTACTTTTTCCATTTCACCTAAAATATGAAATCGACCTTCTTTGGCTTGCGCTAAAGCAGTTTCGATCACCTGAAAAGAAACTGAATCAATCTTAATATCCATTTGTAAAGCTGTGATCCCTTCACGAGTTCCAGCCACTTTGAAATCCATATCACCCAAGTGATCTTCATCACCTAAGATGTCAGAAAGAACTGCAAACCGATCGCCTTCTTTAATCAAACCCATAGCAATTCCGGCGACATTGGCTTTTAAAGGAACACCAGCATCTAAACAGCCAAGCGATGCCGCACAAACAGTCGCCATTGAGCTTGAACCATTAGATTCAAGAACTTCAGACACGATTCGCAAAACATAAGGAAATTTATCGTAATCAGGAATAACTGCTTTAATCGCCCGCTCAGCCAAGTTTCCGTGACCTAATTCACGACGACCTTGAAAACCGAAACGGCCCACTTCACCGACAGAGTACGGTGGGAAATTGTAATGCAACATCAAGCGACGTTTTTCGTAAGCAAACAAAGAATCAATCATTTGTTCATCATCGCCAGTTCCTAAAGTCACAGCACCTAAAGCCTGAGTTTCACCACGAGTGAATAAGCTAGAACCATGCGCTCTTGGCAAAATTCCAACTTCACAACTGATTGGACGAATTGTTTTCACATCTCGGCCATCTAAACGAATGGCATTATCTAAAATCATCGCGCGAGCGGCTTTGTACTTCACGTCTTCAACCACAGTGTTAAGTTCTTTTTTACGAGCTTTTTGAGCATCCTTATCGCCCGCCGTTGCAACAAACTTTTCAGCGGCAGCAGCTTTTGCTTTATCAACAGCAGCATAGCGCTCTTGCTTTTCTTTGATTTTAAAAGCCGCTGCAATTTGCGGTGTTAACATAGCTTCGGCAGCAGATCTGAAAGTCTCGTCCATCTGCGCAGGTTTGAAAGCTCGCTTTTGCTTCGAACCAAACTTTTCACGCAATTCATCTTGAATATTTAAAAGTGGGAGCAAAGCTTGGTGACCAAACTTAAGGGCCGCCATCGCGTCCGCCTCAGTCATAAATTTCGCTTCACCTTCAACCATCAATAAACCATTGCGAGTCCCTGCGATGATAATATTAAGATCTGATTTTTCAAGTTGTTGCGGAGCTGGATTTGCTACCAACTGACCATCGATACGGCCAATTTGAATGGCGCCCGTTGGGCCATTGAATGGAATATCAGAAATATGTAATGCCGCCGAGGCACCAAGACTTGCTAAAATTTCCAAAGGAAAAGTTCCATCAGCACTTAAAACAGTGGCAACGACTTGTGTTTCAAAGCGGTAACCATCAGGGAAACTTGGACGTAAAGGGCGATCAATTAAACGTGCATTTAAAACTTGATCTGTCGAAGGCTTACCTTCTCGTTTAAAATAGCCACCGGGAATTTTTCCAGCCGCATAAAATTTTTCGATATATTCAACAGTCAGTGGGAAAAAATCTAAATCTTTTTCTTCTTTGGCAGACACCGCAGTGACTAAAACCAAGTTGCTCCCACAGCTGACTAACACAGACCCGTCTGCTTGCTTTGCCATCCGACCAGTTTCGATCGTAATTTGTCGGCCACCAACAGATGTTGTAACGGTCGTTTTC
>JAYWDA010000216.1:0-2157 GCA_043780105.1 Pseudobdellovibrionaceae bacterium
TTTTGGGGCGCCAAAGTTTTACATTATAGATCCGCCGAATTAGCAATGACCCACAAAGTTCCTTTGTATATTGGCCCTGCTTCAGATCTTGCCGTGAATTTAAATCAAGGCACAATTATTCGTTCGTCGATCCCTCAGGAGAGCACTATGTTTTTTGAATCCGTTCAGTTTCTAGCTTTAAATTCCCACGATCAAGTTTGTGTTTTACAGGTTCAAAAAGAAAGCTGGCACAGCGCTTTGACGGAAGTGAATTCATTTCTGCAATCAAAGCAACTTCCGTTGATGCAAGTTTTGCAAATTCAAAAATCGTCAGCCGGTTTCGAAATCTGGCTGACGGGTCCCGAAGAACAAGCCCGCGCGGCACAAAAAGAATTTAAATTTGCAACAGGAATTCAAGTGGATGATAATGAATGGGCCACAGTCACAATGACTTGCACGGGCTCAGTCTCAGGACAAGCTTTTGCGAAAGTTTCAGAAGTCTTAAAAGGATTAAATAGCAAAGTGCGATCAGCCCTTTGCCAAAGTAACAATATTACTTTCTTGCTAGCAAAAAGTGAACTCCCGCAAGCGATCAAAGAATTGCATTTTTTAATTGAAAAGAAACTTTAAGGTTTCAAAGTTCCCTGGCGCCACTCATAGTTGTATCGATTTTTAATTGTCTGCCAAGGATCCGCATGCGGACCCAGCAATCCGTCGGGACCAACAACACCCGCTAAATCTCGTCGAACGGGCGCGTGATATCCCATCTGAGGACGAAAATTATTTAAATTCGGCATTCCATTGATCGCACCACCGGCTCCGGCATATCGACCGGCACCACCGCCAGCACGGCCCGAGCCTCCACCATTCCAAGATCCGCCGCCGCCACCACCACCGCCACCGCGAAATCCACCATTAATATTTGTATTGATTCCACCAGCACTGCCATCAGACCCGCCGCCCGATCCGCCATTACCACCGCCCGCTCCTCCACCGCCACCTAAGCCGGCCGAGCCACCCATATGCCCACCAATTTCATCCGCAGGTTGAGATTTAAAAGATCCGCCTACCAATTCTCCAGCAGGATCATCAAAGTTCGGAGCCGCATTTGTTCCCTTACCGGTCGCTCCACCCAATCGAGAATTCGAAGACGCCGTCATTCCACTCCCAGCTCCAGCACCTAATTTTTGCGAACCATTCATCGCCGCTTGGCATGCCGAAGTATTCAAACCGCCTCGACAAGCACAAGTGACGTTAGAAGCTTGTGAAGGATCACTGCAATTTCCAGTGTTCGCGGCTTCTTTCAACGATTGTTGACATAAAGGAGATCCAGGATTTGAAGCACAAGGCCCACCGTCGCCCTTGGCACTTAAAGCTGCTTTACAAGCCGCTGCCTGATTCGCCAAAGCCGGAACACTGTTTTGAAATTGATTTCTTTGCGATTGTTTACCTTGCTGATCTTGGCACGCCCTCAGAGGCTCGGACTGATCGATCGATGACATTGACATGTCACCTATTATTTTTGCGTTACTCGCATCGCAAGCCTGAACTGCACTAGCAAAAGCTTCGCAACTAGAGAGGCAATTATTAATTTGTTGGCCGCAAGTCTGGTTAAAATTCAAGTAGGCAGACGACAGAGCATTAGCAGTTTTCAGAACAACGCCACAGCCTCCGTTAAGACCTGTAGAGGTTAAAATTTGATCAGCTTGACCGGTAACATCTTGAACATTGCGAAGAGTTGTTTGCAATCCACTGTCATTACTTTCATCACAAGAGGCAACCGCAGCCCGAGAACTTTCAAAACATTTATTTCGTTGGACATTGGCCTCTTGACAAGCGGGGGTTGTTTTCGTTTCCAGGGGGGACTCAGGGTACTCCTCCTCGGGCGCAGGTACAGCTTGCTTCGTAGGAGCGGGAGCTGGCGTTGGTGATTTTTGGCAAGCAGAATTTGTTAATCCAGAGGCGCCACCACATGCACCCATATAGGTTGTATCAACGTATTTACTAACTCCACCGCCATTCTGAGAACTCTTATTATCTGCTAAAGAAAAAATGGGGAAAAAAGATACGATGATCCAAAGAAATATGTGTGCGCGCATGCGATTCCCCCTGCTAAGATCTTATCGGTAATTACATGCCGGGACTGAGTCTTTTAACGGTTTGTCTCAATTTGAGATC
>JAYWDA010000217.1:0-2041 GCA_043780105.1 Pseudobdellovibrionaceae bacterium
AGCTCATCTCCAGCTTCCGTGTCGACTCCAGCGGTTTTATAGTTGATGGCCATGATATCCCCCGCGAGATTCTAATATCCCGGAATGGGACGCAAATCAACAGGAGCCCTGTGTCAATAGCGTTTCAATTTGAAACACAGGCTTCACGTTTGCCAATAAATCATTCATAATTTTAAGAGGGGGAATACGTGGTTAATCATTGCGAATCCGCACTGGGATTTTATTTCTATTCTCAATTTTTTTGCTTCATTCCTCACCCGTCTTAGCAAAAAGTTATTTGCTGGCCCAGTCAGATCCCGACGAAGCTTACGACCCTTTCATTGATTACAGCGAGTTCGACGAGGCTTCTGATGAGGAAGCAGACATTAATTTTTTTCGTCATGGCCGTTTTTTCACTGTTGGTCTTGTCGGAGGTCAGCGAGATTTTACGGGTAATTTTAAAGGTGCTTACAGTGGCGCACCCACCTTCGGTGTTTTACTGACTTACTTCTTTGATTTTAGATTTGCGTTAACGTTTGGTTTTTTAACCGGAGATCATGCCGTCAGTTTTAACACCGTCGATCTTAGTGGTGGAACAAATCGCAGCTATGCAGGGAATGTTTCGCTGACCTATTTGAACTTTGACCTCAAGTATTACTTTAACACCCAGAATATCACTCGCGGCTTAGCGGATCTTAATCCTTATATGTTGGGTGGATTTTCTCAGTTCTACCGGACCTACACAATCACTGGAATTGAAGGACTTTCTAGAGATGCCACAATGGGGGTTGATCTGGGTGGTGGTATTGAAATTCCTTTAATGCGTAAAAAAGCTTTCCTGGGACTGCAAGGGGCTTATCACTATGTTAATTTTGCCGATGAGTCGAAAGAGTTTGTGAATTCCGGAACAGAAAAGCTTTCAAAAACATTAAGCGGTGATCTTTACGATGTACTGGTTATCTTAGGAATTAATTTTTAATCACACAAAAAGTGCGATCAGCTGCAGCAGCATGCCTAGCAATATCAGGCCTGGCGCAAGCCATTTGATCACAAACGCCCAATGAGAATACATCGCAAGACTTGCTGGATGATCGCGATTAACAAAATTGCGTTCAAGTTCCTTTTGTTTAATCCCTTTTTGAATAGTCAGAAGTAAAAATAAGGCCACTAAAGGAAGAAACCAATTGATCAGCAAACGATCAAGGGTCTCAATGAGACTTGTTTCGCCCAGCTTCATATTCCCAAGAGGAGAATTCGTTAAAGCCGGAAATAAGGACAGACAAAGAACAACCGCAGCAACACCCCAAATAGCTTTGGACCTTGCGATTTTTTTCTGTGAAAAATCCATCCAATTTGAAAGAGTATTCTCTAAAAGTCCGATACTTGCATTTAAAGCTGCTAAATAAAGTGACACAAAAAATGTCAGCCCAAAAATATAGCCGCCAGGAAGCTGTGCCATAAATCTTGGCATCACTTCAAACAATAACGCCGGATCCGTCAACGGACGGTCCATCACTTGAAACGCAATAGGGAAAACTAACAGTCCCGCAAAAACAGATACCAGCGTATCGACCAAGGCCACTCTAAAACCCATGGTCGGAATATGATCTTTTTCATTCATGTAACTACCGAAAGTCACCATCGTTCCAAAACCAACAGATAAAGTGAAAAAGGCATGCCCAATGGCGTGGTTCAGAGATGACAAAGTCAATTTTGAGAAATCAGGATAAAATAAAAATCGCACAACCTGGAAAGATGACGGCAGTGACATTGTTTGAATCGTTAGCAAAATAACAAGCACAGCAAATAAAGGCATCAGCGAGCTGATCCATTTTTCGATCCCGTCTTTAACCCCTTTTGTAACTACAAAAATTGTTATTAAAATATGCACGGACGCTAAAGCCCACTGTAAAATCCCGTTTCCCATCAAGCTTGAAATTCCAACGCGGAATTGGCCTGTAAAAATCGCAACAATAAACTGCATTATAAAATGCAGCACCCAGCCGCTGATGACTGAATAATAAGCAAGGACCACCAAACTTAACAAAACCGAAACACGGCC
>JAYWDA010000218.1:0-2308 GCA_043780105.1 Pseudobdellovibrionaceae bacterium
CCGTCGTTTTAGAGCGAGGAAAAAAGTATTTTACGGCTGGAAAATACGATGTTGCCGGTAAAGAATTTGAGAAATTAAAAAATCAGTTTCCTTCCTCAGCTTATCAAATTCAAGCAAGGTTTTTTTTAGCAGAGAGTTTGTACCTTCAGCATGATTTTAAAAAATGCACGGAAGTGATTGACGAAATGGTATTGCAATATCCTGACCATGAGCTGACTGGGTTTATCCTTCTGCGTCTGGGGCAAATCAGCGAGCACAATAACCAGGTCGAAGAAGCGCAAGAGATTTATCGAACAGTGGCCACGCATTTTTCGCAAAAACCGTTGAAAGAACAAGCCCTGGTTTTACTTAAAAGTTTGGAAATTCAGTGATCAACCCCTTGCACTTGTTTATTTTTGTTTTTTTCTTCGCTTTGAATGTCCGCGTGCGGGCCTCAAGTGACTTGCTTGAGCGACCTAAAGGATGCCTAACAAATCTTAACGTTTGTGCCCTTCAAACTAAATCCAGTGCTTTTAATTTCACCTCTTCGTCGGATGAGTTTCATCTTGGACCCAGCAGTTTGATTCTGCGCCACTCACTTTCCCATTTAGAGTTTATCAGTGGCACCTTGTGGTCGCAAAATTATGAGAAAATGAAAGTCTCGACTATTTTTGGAGATGTGGATGCGGTGACGGGACCTTTTTGGGTTTTGGGTGATAAAGATAAAATCTGGATCCGTAACGTGAATGCCGATTTGAATTTGCATTTGCGGGATGGTCGAACCATTGAGCTTCCCATCGGTTTTCAAATTTGGATGGGGGGTCTTGATCAGAAGGGCCAATCAACAATAGGAATTCCAGAAATGATTCCAGTCGAAGATCATATCCGAGTTTGGAGCTACATGTTTCATGGCACCAAAGAAGAGTTTAAAAAAGAAGTGGTAGCGCTGAAATGGACCTGGGGTTCTTTGGCCGAAAAGTCTTCTCAATTTTATTTAAATATCGCTCATCATCAAGAAGACTTAGCGTTAAAACATAAAAGTAACATTCAAAAGCGGGAAGTGGCCGTGGCTGAACAGAAAAAACAGCTTCGCGCTTTGTACACAGAAAAGGCTTTCTGGCGTTAGTTCTTAGTTTTGCTATAGACCAAGGTCTAAGGTGTCTTCGTAATAAGGTCCTATTCTTTCCATTTCTCCTCTAGAAACGACTAAATTGCTCTTTAAAATATGCTAAGATAAGAGCTGGTTTGGAACTTTTTTAGGGAGGAAAAATATGAGCGTTTCTGCATCTGATCGTGCTCGTATTGATGAACAGCAGACAAAAACTCGCGACGATTACGACACGCGCGAAAATGAAACTGTTCGTCGCAAAAATACTGAAATTAAAAACGCAGAAATTCGTCATAGCAACGAAATCAAAAAGCTGACTGATAATTTTCAAAGCCAGGTCGAAAACCTTCAACGGCGCAGTACTGAAAGTTTAAACGCTAGAGACATTAGTCATCGAAAAAACGTCGATGATATAAAGAACCTGTACACGGAAACAATGCGCAAAAAAAATCAGCAGTCAGCCATGGAAAGAAAAGCGCTGACGGATACTTTTAAGGGTGAAATATCAAAAGAAAAAGAGATCTCGGCCAGCCAACGAGAAAATATGTTAGGGAAACAAACTGAAGAAATTGCACAACGCAATGAGCAGTTTGATAATTTGTCACAACGCTCACGTGAAAAGATGAGTGAAACCATTGAAAATAATTCTTCGAAATTAAAAGCGGCTCATGAAAATGAGAAAGAAATTTTGCTAAAAGACAAAACGAACACCATCGTTGAAAAAAATAGAGAAATGAATGAAAGTCGCAAAGCTTACAAGGGTGAAATCACTGATTTGAAAAGACAGAAGGACAATCAAGACAAGGATTGGCAGGAGAAGTATTACGACACTGTTAAGAACCATAATGAAATGGATGGCGATAAGCTCCTCAGTCGATCGGAAGAATTAGAGGGTGAGCGCGAGACGATTCAAGATCACTATCAAAGAGCTTTGATGAAAAAAGAAGACACGATGGATGTTGAAAGAGATAACTTTAAAGGACAAGTCAACGATCGCTTGAATGATCAGGTTCGATCGCGTGAAAGTCAGATTCAACTGTTAAAAGAGAAGCTGACCCATGACGTAAACTCAGAAAAAAAATTAGGGAATCTGGAGAAAAAGCATTTAGTTCAGGCTTATGAAGATCGAATGTCTGATATTCAAGATGAACGGGCTGATTATGTCGAGCATATGAATGACTTGGTCCACCGAAGAGTCGGGGAAAGCACAAATAAAAACGA
>JAYWDA010000219.1:0-7665 GCA_043780105.1 Pseudobdellovibrionaceae bacterium
GACTTTAGTGATTCCTATAAGTCTCCCGTCGGGGGAGAATTTGGATTGATGTATGTAGATAACAAAGTCGGTTTTCGTTTTGGCTTTGAAGTGATTAAGCCACCGCCGACGGAAGGGTATGCTAAGAACGGTGGCGTTACAAAATATTATTACAAAGATAATATCTCGGTTCTAGTGCCAAAAATAGCGATGGAGATCAATTTTATCTCTCAACCAGCTTATCGATTTTTAGGTTACGGATTTTTTGGCCAGGCGAACTTGGTTGAAAGTACAGATTACAGCGCTGTTGCAATTGCACCAAATACCAGTCATACCGTAGATGCCAAAGGGGCTGCCAATATGAGTGGAGGCGGTTTGGCTTTTGAGTTTTCAGCTTTTGATTCAACGACTTTAATCTTTGAAGTTGGTTATCGTCAGCTTAAATTTCCAAATCTAATTTATTCAAAAGATGTGACTTCTTTCAGTGGCGCTGTGACAAGTGGAACGTCTTTAAAAAATGCGGATGGGTCCGATCATCAAATTGATATGACGGGTGCCTATGCGGCCCTTGGATTTCGAATTTTTCTTTTTTAAAAGTATTTTTAAAGGTACAAAGTCTCGATTTCAGAACGATACTTTTCATCCAACAGCTTTCGCTTTACTTTAAGGGAAGGCGTCAGTTCGCCCGCTTCAATCGTAAACTCAGTAGGTAAAATTTTAAAGTTTTTAACGGACTCATAGCTAGCAAGCTTCGAGTTCACTTCACTGAAAGTATTTTTAATGACCTCTTGAACTTCGGGCTGAGTGGTCAGATCGGTCCACTGGTTGTAGGACCACTCTTTTTCCTTGGCCCACTTTTCAAGATAAACTTTGTCCAAGGTGATTAAGCAAACGATATATTTTTTTTGATCTCCGTGAATGAGGGCGTGGGCAATCAACGGGTTTGACTTTAAAAGGCCTTCAATCTTTTGGGGGGCGACATATTTTCCCCCGGCGGTTTTGATAAGATCTTTTTTTCTGTCGGTAATTTGTAAATCACCGTTGTTTAAAATGTGTCCGATATCTCCTGTAGCAAACCAACCATCTTTGAGAACTGCGGCTGTTGCCTCAGGATTCTTATAGTATTGTATCATCACTTTTTTGCTTTTGATGAGAAGTTCCCCGTCTTCGGCAATTTTAAATTGGGCTTCTCCGATGGGTCGCCCGACCGAACCAAATTTGTAGTTGTAGGGCGTATTCACAGCAATGGCACCGGTGGTTTCACTGAGGCCATAACCTTCTAAGATAAGTATACCTGCCGCGTGAAAAAATTGAGCCAGTTCAGAACTGATCGGCGCCCCCCCGCTGATCGCAAAGCGCAAGCGTCCGCCAAAGGTATTAGTCACTTTATTAAGGACAAGCCTGCGAGCAACTTCATATTCTGCCATCAGGGCAAGAGGAATCGCTTGCCGAGTGATTTTTAGATAGCTAACTTTTTTTCCGATGTCTAAAGCCCAGGTAAATATTCTTTTTTTCATTGGTTGGGTTTCGACTTGAGCTAGAATCTGAGAATAAACTTTTTCGAAAATACGCGGCACCGCCACCATAATTGTTGGTTTAATTTCTGGAAGATTGTAGCGAAGTTTTTCAATACTTTCAGCATACGCCATGGTGAAGCCGATAAAGATATGGCCCCAATGCTCGATGCGGCCTAAGACATGCGCGAAGGGGAGAAAAGTTAGGGTTGAGTCCGCAGGGGTAACGCCACAAGAAGGAAAGGCCTCTGAGACTTCGGAATAAATCTGTTCTTGAGTGAGGACAATACCTTTTGGGCGGCCGGTGGTGCCAGAGCTGTAGACAATCGTGGCCCAGTCTTGTTTGTTAGATTTTTGACAATTATCTTCAAAAGTTTTTTTATGTTTATTCAAGTGAGCTTCGCCGTCTGATAGGACACGGCTATAAAGCTGAATCGATTGATCTTCGGGGCGGTCTATTTCAAAACAAATAACTGTTTTAACATAAGGACAGCGTTCCCGAATTTTTCGCCAGAGAGATAAGGAAGACTTATTTTCGCAGATAAAAATTTGAGCTTCGCAATCATTTAAAATAAATTCGACTTCTTCGGGTGTGCTGTTTGGGTAGATGGGGACCACTATTCCTTGAGCGCCCATGACGGCCATATCGCAAACTGCCCACTCATACCGGGTGTTGGACATGATAGCGACGTTCTCTTTTGCTTTTAACCCTAGCTCAAGGAGCGCCGTCGCGGCTGTTAGAATCTGTTGGTAGTATTCTTTCCAGGAAATATTTTTCCAAGCACCGCGTTCTTTAAATCGGACGGCGATGTGATGGTCAGGGCGTTGAGGCATATCAAGAACGGTGTGAAGAATTGTGTGAGACATTTTTACCTTTGGAGCGTGCGATCATCCCGTCGAAGGATGAGCTCAATGGTTTTTTTCTGGTTATTTTGAATGGTTACACTTTGTTCTGCAAAGGTATCCGAAAATGGATTGTGGGCTCGAACAACAACAGGAATACCAGCAGGAATGGGATAGTTAGTGATTGGTGGCTTTTCACCTAAACGTTGACCGTTAATTTCAATCATTGGATTATCACCGCCCGCCACAATGTTAATCGTTAAATACCCGGCTCGAGGCAAAGGAAGCATCGTCGCATTGTAAGTGACGGCGTCACGATCAGCAATCATATCTCTCTCGTAGGGCAAATAACGATCTTTCACCAACGTGACGTGAAATGATTTTTTTCCTTCAACGCGGAATTGGCCGGGAGTGAATCCCTGACGTTTTCCATCAACAAAAATTTCGGCACCGATAGGGTTGGAGTGAATGGTAACAAAGTATTCGGCCTTGCTAGCGGTGTCTAAATCGCCAGTTTGCTGTTCTGTGTGTTGGGCCGTCGTAGATTTTAATTTATCGAGCCAGTACCCAGCATGAAAATAATGTCCAGGGATAGACTTGTAAAAATAAAAAGTGGAGGCACAAATTAAAATGAAAGTAAGACTGCGGAAAACGATTGGTAACACATGGCTGATCGGTTTAAATTTAAAGGCCTTTTGGCCCCGTCGACCGGCTGATTTGAGCTGTCTTGTTTTTGTTCCAATTTCAATTCCAGCCGCAGTTCCATGGCGAATTAAACTTGAGCCTTTGCGATCACCATTTACTCTAAGATCTGTAAGAGTAACTTTTGTTCCAGCTTTTAAGTCAAAAGAATCCGGCGGATTGAACTCTTCAAGGCCTTCCATATATTCATGGGGGGCCATTCCTGTTTCTGTACCAGAAGTTCGTGTGAAGTGGGTCACTTCCTCTGGCTTTACTTTTGAAAATTCAATCAGCTTTCGCTTTTGCTCTTGGTATGCGGTCGCGAAAGTATTTTTGATAAATACACTAAAATCGTTGGGTGTAAATTCAGGATACTGCGTATTTAAAAACCGATTAAGATCTCGGTGCATGGCCGCAGAGGTTTGATAACGTAAATTTTTGTCTTTTTGTAAGGCCTTGTTAACGATCCGCTCAAGCTCAGGAGGAATTGAGGGATTAATTTTGCGAATGGAAGGAATTTGACAATCACGAATTTTTCTTAAAATAGCCGCTTCGCTACTGGCCGTGAAGAGGCGGTCGTTGGCTAGTAATTCCCAAACAACAATGCCTAATGAGAAAATATCTGTGCGCAAGTCAACAGCTTGGCCTTCTGCTTGTTCGGGACTCATGTAACCAAATTTGCCTTTGAGAGTACCGGCTTTCGTCACTTCAAGCTGGGTTTCGGCTTTGGCGATTCCAAAATCGATGATCTTCACTTCACCATCAAAACTAAGCATAATATTTTGTGGGCTCATATCCCGGTGAGTAATATTCAAAGGGCGACCTGTAGATCCATCGATACATCGATGCGCGTGATCTAAGCCTGCAGCGACTTCTTTGATCATGTAAACAACTTGCTCAATCGTGAAGGACACGCTGACACGTTTCAATTCATTAATAATTTGTCGAAGATTTTTTCCTTCAACGTGTTCCATGACTAAAAAGAATTGTTTTTTCTCAATTCCGAAATCGAAAATGGAGACAACATTGCTATGATTTAAATTCACGGCAATTTTGGCTTCTTCTTTAAACATATCAATGAATTCTCGATTTTCAGAAAACTGGGGAAGGATGCGTTTAATGGCCAAAATTTTATTAACACCGTTGGCGCCTGTCGATTTCGCTAAATACACTTCCGCCATGCCACCAGTGGCTAGCTTCTCTAGAAGAATGTATTTACCAAACTGTTCAACCTGAGGCATTAAAGCTGTTTCCTCTTGATAAGTTTATCGGTTGAGTGGGAATCTTACTTAACTGATTGAGAACATTGTAAAAGAAGAATAATGAATCAATATGAAATGGATCGGACTGACCGGTGGTCTTGGAACCGGAAAAAGCACAGTGGCCAAAATATTGCGGGAGAACGGTTATGTCGTTCTGGACGCGGATCGCCTGGCTGCTGAAGTGATCGCGCCGGAAACTTCTGGACTGAAGTCGGTAATTCAACACTTTGGACATGAGTTTTTATTATCTACTGGAAACCTAGACCGCGAAAAAATGGCGTTAGAAGTTTTTAGAAATCCCGTCGCTTTGTCGGAGCTAGAAGGGTTGATTCATCCTTTGGTCAAGGTCGAGGTTGAGCGCCAAAAAGAATTAGAAAAGGAAAAAGGTTCAAAGTTTTTGTTTTACGATGTCCCGCTGCTCTATGAAAAAAATATCTCTGGATTTGATTCTGTTGTGGTGATCGCGTCTTCTTATGAAAATCAAAAGTTAAGAATTCGCGGGCGCAATCGCTGGTCTGAAGACGAAATCAACAATCGATTAAAGAACCAGCTCCCTTTAGGCCAAAAAGTTCAAAAAGCGGATCATGTTATTTACAATGATGGAACGATTGGCGAATTAAAGGTCCAAGTTGAAAAGATTTTAGATCTTTTAAAAAAGTAAAATTGAGAGCCAAACTAAAGATTTAAATTATAACCAATTTGCAAGTAGCTGACAAAACCCGTGGGTCCGCCGCCAACGCCGACCTCGCCAACTACGCGTCGCTGAAATTCAAAAATATCAGGAAAACCAAAGCTAGCCATCAATTTCATATGCCGTAAGTTGAGAAGTCCACTCAGGGCTTCGCCAGAATCAATAAAGTTTTCAAAAGCTAAGCGATAATAAGAGTTAAAATGTTCGTCCGGCAAAATATGCCAGCGATATCCCACTGAAATTCCGATCAGTCCCTCAGTGTGTGCATCGACCGTATAGTCCCAAGATTTTTCGAAAGTTTCGTAAGGGATATACCTAACTCCAAAATACTGAGTCGCTTTTTGTTGGAACGACGTTAGAATATTTCCTCCAACCGAGCCAATATGAAAGTTTAAATCTTTCAGGCCGCGCGGGGGAATGATCATCGAATCTTTGTTCAGCTCAAGATCACTAGGCTCTAATAAATTTGGATAAGTGGGCCTGGTGGGTTCGATTTTTGTGGGTCCTGGGTCTTCATCGAACTCATTCCCCTGAGATGTAGAGGGGCCAGCTTTTGCGTTGCCTCTGTGGGGAGCTGCAACAGCTTGACCAGCAGTCAGGACAAAGGTCAAAAAAATTGGCAACAGTGAAAGACGCATTCAAGATTCCTCAATAAAAGATTACAATTTTAAAATAGAAATTGGGAGGCCTTTCATGATCCGCGGGAGCAAAAATAGACTCCTACTAGCCCTTTTTGCCTTATTGGCTGGGGCCCAAGCATGGGCTGAAGAAAGCGGAGTGAGCAATACGATCCATCACCAATATGAATCGCCGCGGGCTTTGGGAATGGGCGACGCCTTCATTGCTGTTGCCAATGATTATAATGCCTTGTTTTACAATCCAGCGGGCCTGGCCCGGCGCGAGGATGGTGAACTGAATTTATTTTTTGACGTTGCGGCTTCTGCTAGTTTTGCAACAGCCGGAAAAGATTTTAAGGATGCTGCGGCAACTACTGGCACCGATACAGACAAGTTAACCGCCGAAATCGCAGCGATTGAAAAATATTATGGAAAAAGTTTTAGTCTTCGCACGTCACCTTTAAACGGAGTTCTCGTTCGACCCGGCTGGGGGATTGCATTTATACCTATGGATTTAAGCATCGAGATGACAATGCATCAAAATGTCGGACCTGCGATCAATCTTTCGATTTATGGGGATACTACATTGGCACTGGGCTACGGCTCAGATTTTCGCGGCTTATCATCGGGCAGAATGTCTTGGGGTGTGACAGGAAAATTAGTCAATAGAGGCTACTTTAGTAAAACGGTGACAGCGCTTGAACTTGCGGCCAATCCAAGTCTTGTGACCGCCCAGGATTTAAGAGAAGGCTACACAGTAGATGCCGATTTAGGTTGGCTATTTACGCCAATCTTACCCAGCGATGGAATTTTTTCTTATTTAAGATTAGCAAGGCCAACCTTTGGCGCCGTCGTTAGAAATGTTGGTGAAGCAGGCTTTAAAAATTCGTTTAAATTAATTAATAAATTGCAGACAGAAGCCCCTGAAAAATTATACCGAGTTTTAGATCTTGGCACAAAATGGGAGTACCCGTCGGTTTGGATTTTTGGCGGGCGAGGCGTTCTTGATATTCGAGATATCAATCACCCGTCCTGGAACTGGCGCAAAGGCACCCATGTAGGTTTTGAATTTGATTGGGCTGTTAGCAGTTGGTGGAAAGGGAATTATCGCGTGGGACTTAGTCAGGGTTATGTGACAGCGGGAATTTCAGCTTTGTTCACGATATTTAATTTGGATTTAGCGACTTATTCCGAAGATGTCGGAACCTTTTCCCAGCCTGTGGAAAATAGAATGTATATGACTCGCTTGAATCTAAATTTTTAATAATCACAATCCTAATTTAAGAAAAAATCGAACAGCAATAGCTCGGGGGTCCGCAGTGATACCACCAGCTTCAGATATTGAAGCAGTGATTGTTGTACACAAGGAAGTGTTGGCCGAAGTCCCGGTACAGCTAATATTACTTGCCGCAATTAAAACAGTGCCGACACTTCGTTGAATTGTGATTGTTGCCGCATCTACCGTGCTAGCGTCATTCAACGCAATCACAGCGCCTGGATTTGACGTTGCAAAACTTGTCGCACAAGTTTGAAAATCATAGCCTGAAGCGGTCGGTGTTCCAGAGCAATTAGGAATAGCCTTCAATCTCATGAAAGAGTAAACGGACATCGCCATAAATCCAAAAGAAGCAAGTAGAGTCGATCCCTTTCCTTCACCTCGAAGGCAATAATCGAATGCCGTCGAAGAATTTGCAGTATCCGTTGCGATGGCTCCAGTCGAAGTAAAAGTAATTAATGTCATAAAATTAACTGTACCGCCAGCGCCACCATTCAGCTGGCTCATCGCTGAAATAATTTTATTGGGATTAAGAAATCCCTCTTTCATAAAACTTCCAGCGCAGCGCAAGCCGTAGGCGGCGGATGTTTCAACACCGTCGGCTTTGGAAACACACGCAGTCACTTCAGCAGGAGTTGAGTTTGAACCTAAGCGGTCCAAGCAAAGTTGAGCGTTGCCCACCTTGTCTGAATCTTTTTCTTTGCCGCAAGAAAATAGCCCAAGGGCTAGCAAAACAATAAAGATCTTTTTCATAGGAACTCCTAGCGCCATTCATGGCCGCTCTAGATTATCGGGAAGAATT
>JAYWDA010000220.1:0-3430 GCA_043780105.1 Pseudobdellovibrionaceae bacterium
TGGTTATTTTTTGATCAGATCTGACAAATCTGGCTCGGTCTTCATAAAATGTCACTTCATAGCTGTCCGGCTCTGCACAGGTGGGTTGATAGCCTGCCGACCAGACTTTACTACTTTCAAGATCTTTAAGAAATATATAGTGTCCCCATTGATCGCGGGTCACGTCTTCTCGCCAACGGGTCAAAGCTAAATCTTGCCAGCGACTGTAGCCCGAACCCGATGAGGTTAACATCACCGAATATTCACCATTTGAAAAAAGTTGAGTGGTCGGAACAGGGCGATGAACAGTATGGTACTGCCTTGACACATGTTCTGTATCTTCACGGACCAGGGCCACTTGAAATAATTCTTTGGAGGGCTTTGCTACGCTGATATTTCTTGGCATCCGCTCTTGCAATAAAAGTTCGGTTGCTTGCACCATGGGTTCAGCGTGGAAGCGATCTCGCATAATTTCGTTTTTGAAAATATTTGCGATTGCGACTAAAGACATGCCTTGATGATGGGCCATATAGGCTTTGATCACGACCGATGTTTGCCCTTTTGGAAGACGAGTCCGTGTAAAATCAATCGCCTCATAAAAACCAAATTGTCCTCGACCACCGATCGCTTGAATTTTTCTTAAGTTTTCAACGCCCGAGGCGGCTTCGAACATCGCCCCCAAAATCGTTGCATAGGGAGCGACCACAAGATCAGCTCCCAATCCCCGCTTCAAACCTAGATCTGGAACACCGAAGTTTGAGTACTGATAGGTCAAGTGGATGTCTCGCTTATTGTAAGCCGATTCTGAAATTCCCCACGGTACATCTTTTTCGAAGCCATAATGAATTTGTCGGTGGACAGCCATCTCACAAGTTTGTGAAATCAAACTATCATCAGGCTCCCTCATCACCAAAGAAGGCATCAGATATTCAAACATGGAGCCCGACCAAGAGACCAACATGGCGCCATCGGAAACTTTAGTAAGACCGCGCCCCAACTGGAACCAATGAGAAGCTGGAATGTCCCCTTTGGCAATTGCGATAAAGCTAGTTAACCTAGCTTCAGAAGCTAATAAATCATAATAGCTTGAATCTAATGCCTTATCATTAACTCTGTAACCAATGGAAAATAGTTTTCGACTTTTATCATACAGAAGACCAAAGTTCATATCTCTAAAAAGCAAATGGCAGTGATCGTGCAACTGAATCATTTTTTGATGAAAGGCTGAAGCATTCAATCGAGCTGTCTCAAAGCTATGAATCATTTCCACTAAACGTTTTTGGAAACTTTCATCCTTTATATTTTTATTTTTTTGAAGCTCGATCAAATCATGCAGAATCCCTTCACTGTGGGAAGCCATCTCCTGCACAGGTAATCGAATTGTGAAGCGACTTTGAATTTCATCCCAGATTTTCTGAACGTCTAGAGAAAGGATTTGCGGATTCTGAACTACTTTTAGCCATGGAAAAAAATAGTTAATATCTCGGTCAAGACTTGTGATTGTTTGATGCAGGCTATTTGCCCAGAATTTTATTAAATCCGAGTTCACTTCAATGCTGGTTTTTATCAACTGGGCTCGTAAGGACAAATCTTCGGCTTTATTTAAAACTTTCTTCCAGCCAATCGCATTAAACATATTTAGAAAGTCAGGTGACAAGAGTTCATTCTTTAAATCTTTTATCAGCTCAGAAAATTCATCAGGGGTTCCCTTCACATTTTCTTCAAGAATAAGTACAGAATCAGTGATTCCTTGTGAGTAAGAAAAAATCGGCACGGGGTGATTTGCACTTTCAAGACATCCCTGCGAGACCGCCAGCAAGTGACCAGCCAAGTTCCCGTTATCAACAGAGGAAATATATTTTGGATCCAAAGCTCGCGCTTCACGGGTTTCATACCAATTAAAAAAGTGCCCTTCAAATTTTGGCAACTCTGAAAGACTTTTCAGAGTTTGCTCTAGGCGGTCGGCCATCTCAACAGTTCCAATCCATGCAAAATCTTTCGCTGCAAAGACAGCCAGTAAATAAAGCCCAAAATTTGTCGGCGAGCTTCGGTGCGCAACAACTGGTACCGGCGTTTCTTGAAAATTATCCGGCGGTAAATAATGATCTTCTTCTGTCACGAAGGTGGCAAAAAAACTCCAGATTTGTCGACCTGAAAGCCTTAAGTATTGAATGTCCTTTTTCTTAAGGGGTTTTATTAATTTTGGTTTAGGAGGTGAACTGATTTGCCGTGCAATGAGGGGTGCCGCCAACCAAAGAACAACTAAGGGCAAAAACTCAATAAATTTATTGGAATTAAAAAAAAGAACAAATCCAGCGCTGAAAATTGTCAAAATTAATGAGCTCAGATAGCTGCGGAAAAAATATCTTATCGAAATATTGGCCGCGGCCTGCGATTGAGCAGCGGTGGTCCATTCTAACATCTTGCGACGACTCATAAAAGTTCGAAACAGGGACCTGGTCATAGCATCAAAAGAATTCAAGCTTTGTCGAGCCAGCAGGATAATTTGAAAAATAATTCGCTCAAGCCCAGATAAAAAGTCGGTAGCAGCGAAACGAATTTGGTCCCGCCAAGAAATTTTTGTTCCAATATTAAGTAAGTCGGTGATCAAAGGCAGAAGTGTTGTGACCGACAGACTTATCAGAATCAACCCTAGCCAAATTAATCGCTGATCCGTAGGAAATGAAAAGGCAAAAACAACCAATAAAAAACAAGCCGGACCAACTAAGGACCTTCGAAGGTTATCAATGATCTTCCAATAACCTAAAGCTGAAATTGAACGGCCGCCCCGACCCAAAAGCCAAGGCAGTAATTGCCAATCTCCACGGGTCCATCGATGACTACGCGCGAAAGACACCTCTGTATGAAACGGAAAATCTTCAAGAAATTCAACATCACTGATCAGTCCACAGCGAGCATAAATTCCCTCAAACAAGTCATGACTTAATAATGAATTCTCTGGAATTCGGCCTTGGAGAGCCTCTTCAAAAATTTTAACATCGTAGATGCCTTTTCCTGTGTAAGATCCTTCGCAAAAAAGATCCTGGTAAACATCAGAAATCGCCGAGGCATAAGGATCTAAACCAGCATCACCTGTTGAAATTCGCTGAAAGATCGTACTGTCTTTTAAGGAAGGCAGCGCCGGTGTGATCCGGGGCTGAAGAATACCATAGCCACCGGTGACTCGTCCTACCTCTTTATCAATCGTTGGGCGATTTAAAGGATGAGCCAGAGTTCCAATCAACTGAACAACAGATCCATTGGGCAAACGAGTATCCGCATCCAGTGTGATGACAAAGCAAACATTTTTAGGAATCGAAACCGGTTTTCCATCTAAAGAAATAAAAGATGTATCTTTGTGGCCTAAGGCCAGTCGATTAAACTCATGCAGTTTTCCACGTTTTCGCTCCCAACCCATCCATTTTCCCTCAGAAGGATTGTACAAGCGTCG
>JAYWDA010000221.1:0-3384 GCA_043780105.1 Pseudobdellovibrionaceae bacterium
AAATGGCGGAGAGCGAGGGATTCGAACCCTCGAGGCCCGCGAAGGCCTGACAGTTTTCAAGACTGTTGTATTCAACCGCTCTACCAGCTCTCCGTTGACCGTTTTAGTGAACTTCAGCCCGGCGTACAATCAGAATCACTGTTAGCGCGATGAGTTATGGTTAGGATTTTTTAATTTCTGTTTTGTCGCCCATATAGCTTTGCAAAATCTTTGGAATGGCCACAGTGCCATCTTCACGTTGATAATTTTCCAAGACCGCAATCAGTGTTCGCCCAACGGCCAAACCGCTGCCATTCAAAGTGTGCAAAAACTGTGGCTTTCCACCCTGAGATTTAAAACGAATATTTGCACGACGAGCTTGAAAATCTTCAAAGTTTGAACAAGAGCTGATCTCGCGATATTCATTTTGGCCCGGAAGCCAAACTTCCAAATCATAAGTTTTTGCAGAGCCAAAACCCATATCTCGGGTGCAAAGAAGCATCCGTCGAAATGGCAGACCTAATTCTGTTAAAACCGTTTCAGCGTGCCCAGTCAGTTGCTCGTGCATCTCATGGGAACGATCTGGATGACTGAAGGTCATCAACTCCACTTTATTAAATTGATGTTGGCGGATCAGTCCTTTGGTGTCGCGGCCATGGCTCCCAGCTTCAGATCTAAAACAAGGTGAATAAGCGCAAAAACTTTTTGGTAAATCACTTTCATTTAATATTTCACCCGCAAAATAATTCGTGACCGGAACTTCGGATGTTGGAATTAAATAATAATTAGTTCCCGCCAAATGAAAAAGATCTTCAGCAAACTTTGGCAGCTGGGCTGTTCCCGTTAAGCTTTTATCATTTACAATAAAAGGTGGGATCATTTCAGTATAGCCATGTTTTGTACTGTGAAGATCCATCATAAATTGAATCAGGGCGCGCTCTAACTGAGCACCAGCACCTTTTAAAAAAGTAAAACGCGCGCCAGTTACTTTAGTTCCACGATCAAAATCTAAAATATCTAAAGCCACGCCCAAGTCACCATGCTCTTTAGCTTTAAAACTGAATTTTTTTGGCTCACCCACGGTTTTTACAAGCACATTATCTTCAGCCCCTTTTCCAACGGGGACAGATGAGTGGGGCTTATTCGGGATTGTCAGCAAAAGTTGGTGAACTTGAAAATCCAAATTCTGCGCTTGTTGTTCCATCTCTTTAACAGACGTCGAAAGTTTACCCATCTCTGCAATAATTTGGCTTGCGTCTTGCCCTGTTTTTTTTAACTGCACAACTTCGCCACTGATTTTGTTTTGCTTTGATTTCGCGGTCTCAGCGTGAAAGATCATTTCTTTACGCTGCCGATTCAGTTCAAGAATCTGATCTAATATTTCAGTCGAAGCGCCTCGGTTCAGCAAACCCTGCCGATACTCATCAAAGTAAGAAGGTCCGCTATCAGATTTCTTTTCAAGAAGTTTAACGTCAATCATTGCAAAACCTTTTTCGTGTTAAGGTGCTAAAAGTATATACATTCGAAGAAGTTGTGCGGCAAGGACCAGAATAAGATCAAAAATCAAAACATGTCCAATCGTCCACGCCTGAGAAACTCGCATAAATACGGCCATGACAACTAATGTAACGAAAACTAAGGATAGAGTTCCGTAATGGGATGCTTCTTGGCCCGCCAAAGAAATCGTAAGAGACAAAAAGAAAGCCGTTAGCAGTCGAAGTACAACGAGTGTCGTTCGCGCCGATCCGGTTTTTACGCCTGCCTTCATTCCATCTGCCAAATTATTCATCTTCTCAGAAATTCCCATTTATCCTCCAGGACTTATTTAGTATTGCAATCTTCACTTCGAAATCCAAGTTGGTTTAATCGACCTTCAATTTCTTTTTTATCAGGCGCATTTGGCGAAAGCTCTAAATACAAGCAGTAGCCTTTAATCGAGGCCTTGCGGTCGCCTTTGGTGTCAAAAATTGCACCTTGCTCTCGATAAATTTCTGCAAAACCACTTTCTCGGGTCGCAGCAATAGCAAGCATATCTTCAGCCACTTCTGTTGAGCCATTCAGCCGGTAACACTGGGCTGCTCGAACGTACACTTCAGCCCCCTGCGCTCGTAGTTTAAGGGCCTGAGCATACTCACTGGCGCATTCAGCATACTGCTTTTGGGCATACTGAATTTGCCCCGCTAATACGTAGCTGTCTGACAAATAAGGATTGTTCTTTTTCTCAATCTTCACGGCTTCAAGTGCCACATCCAAGGCCCCTGCCGCAAAGGCCGCTTTTGCTTTATAATAAAAGGTTTTTGGATAGTTCGGGTTGATCTTGTTTGATCGTTCAAAATATTTTACCGCATCGTCAAAGCGCTGCGAATTGAAATAAAGTCGACCAATTTCAAAAATAGGTCGCGCATCTGTTGGATCCAAAGCCGAAGCCGACAAATAAGCTTTTAAAGATTTCGTAAATTCTTTTTGTTCTTTGTAACATTCTCCTAACCCCAGGTAGGCATCTTTATTTTTGGGATCTGCGTCTGTCACCTGCTCGTAAAGGGCTTGGGCCTGTGGATATCGCTGCTCACTTCGAAACAGATCTGCTAAAGCCACGCGGTATTCGTAGTTAAAAGAATATTTGCGAATTAATTCTTGAAGTATTCTAGCGCCTGCATCGACTCCAGTAGTGACACTCATAATTAAAGCGTAATTTTTATTGGCATCAAGACTGCTGCCATCAATTTCAAGGGCCTTTAAAGCAAATCGAGTCGCATCTTTTAAAGCGTCATCACGCTTTTTAACTTCGGGCAAAGTTCCCGGTAAGATTTTTTTAGCCAGAAAAATGTTGGCTTCAGAAAGCAAAATTAATGTTTCAATATCGCCTTGATAAAAAGAAAGCGCTTTTTGACCATAAATGATCGCACCCTCTAAATTATTTTTTCTAAATTCCATTTGGGCTAACCCGCGATAAACTTCATAACTATCAGGAGCATCTCGTTTAGCCTGCGCTAAAATTTGTGCGGCCGAAGAAAAATCAAAGCGACTGGATAAATAATCGGCTCGCAAAACGTAAGCCGATATTAAAGTTGGATCAGCAAAAGTTGCTTTTTTTAACCACTCGATTGCTTCAAAAGATTGATGCAGCTGCCATAAACATTTCGCTGCTTTCATTGCCGCCGCGCCATTTTTTGGATCTAACTCAAAAGCTGTTTTATATTGGGCTTGGGCCGAAAAACAATCTCCTTGCCGAGCATATTGGTCTCCTAAAAAAATAAGCTCATTTTTTTGAGAGCCTGCCATTTTTAAATTGTCCATTCCGCCCAAACGAATTAAGAAATCTTTGATCTCGGGATTCTGCGGATCTCGTTCATAAGCTTTGGCCGCAGCTTGCCTTGCTAAATCTTTATCATCCCTCTGCAGAGC
>JAYWDA010000222.1:0-4266 GCA_043780105.1 Pseudobdellovibrionaceae bacterium
TCAATTTCATGAAATCTCCTAGTTTAAAAACCTTTCTTAGATTTTAAAGCTAGGAGGGGCTACCATCAAGGGCCTTTGAAGATCCCAACACAATCTTAACATTGAAGATGTTTCAAAGTCGTTTTTGCGTCAAAAAACCTGCCTATTTGCTCAGCAGACTTCGTAGCATCCATGCTGTTTTTTCATGGACTTGCAGACGTTGAGTCAAAAGATCCATTGTGGCCTCGTCATGAGCTTCTTCTGCCGCTGGAATGAGCGCGCGAGCAGTTCTACACACAGCCTCATTGCCAGAGACTAAATCTTGAATCATTTTTTCTGCAGCTGGAATGCCTTCCGTTTCAGGAATTGTCGTTAATTGGCTAAATTCTTTATAAGACCCAGGTGCAAAGCCGCCCAAGGCACGAATTCTTTCCGCTACTGTGTCTACTGCTGTCCAAATTTCGGTGTATTGTCCTTCAAACATCAAATGAAGTGTTTGAAACATCGGCCCGGTTACGTTCCAGTGAAAGTGATGCGTCTTTAAATAAAGAGAATAGGTGTCCGCCAAAAAATGGCTGAGCCCTTTAACGATTTCTTTCCGACTTGTTTCTGTAATGCCAATATCTATTTTCATATCCTTCATGATGCCTCCGGTTATTAGGCAAATTTAGTCGCAAAAAAAATATCTGACAAGACCAGTCCCTCTGCGGCAAAGACTAGTTAAGACGTAAACGTAATTTTTAGAGGTGAAATACGCGCGTCTCGCCCTCTAACAGGACGATAAAATTAGAAATGCCATTCTGCTTTTTAGCAATTTCAAGCTCTTCAACCGGAGACTGCAGACTTTCATCGGTCAGTTGAAAAGTCCCATAATGCATTCCGATCGACAACGGTGTTTGCAAATCTTGATGAGCCTTTACGGCGTCCCTCGGATTCATGTGCATGTCTTTCATAAACCAACGGGGCTCATAGGCGCCAATCGGTAAAAAGCTGAGATCAGGCGTTCCTAATTTTTTGCGTATTTCATGAAAGTGCTTGCTGTATCCAGTGTCACCCGCCCAAAAAATTTTCTTGTTGGAAAATTCAAGATAGAAGCCTCCCCATAAAGATTCGTAGCGATTCGATAAACTTCGTCCCGACCAATGCTGTGCAGGAGTCAGCGTTACTTTCAAATCTGACACTTCGAAAGACTCCCACCAATCAAGCTCTTTAACATGACTAAAGTTTTGTTTTTCTAGAATTTCAGCATTGCCTAATGGAACGACAAAAATAGGATTAAAAAGTTTTTCCAGACATTTTATAGCCTCGATATCCAAATGATCGTAGTGATTGTGTGTGACTAAAACCAAATCAATTTTTGGCAATTTCGCCAAGCTTAAACCCGGGGCACGGACCCGCTTCGGCCCAATAAGTTGACTCGGGCTGACCCGATTCGAAAAAACCGGATCAATTAAAATATTTAGCGTTTTTGTCTGGAATAAGTAAGTGGCATGATTAATAAATGTAGCGGCTACAGACTTTTCACTATCCGGCGATTGAGGCGCTGGCACTGCCTTATTTTGAACCCATTTCGGCCATGACTTCTGATTTCCAGCCAACTGCCATTTCAACACTTGCCACAAAGACTTTGTAGTTACCTTTTGCGGATTGAAGAATTTTTTTCCATCAAAGTGATCTGACTTTGGGTAATGTCGTTTTGCCATGGCATTAAATCTATGTTAATTTTTAATCTATGGCAAACCGAGAACGTGCAGATCGAATTCAACTTCAGATTTTTTATGGCTGTTCTGTTTTTCTGATTCTACTGGATCAAGGAACAAAATATTTAGCTCAGCAAGCGTTTCGAGATCATCCCGCGCAAATCTTTTTCGGTGATCTTTTTCGTTTTGACTATGCCGAAAATCCAGGAGCTTTTTTAGGCATGGGCGACAGCCTTTCAACTCCTTTTCGCTTTTGGATTTTTACGATTTTGGTTTTGGTCATGATGGTTGGTTTATCTGGACTGTTGCATTTAAAAAAATTTTCTCGCCAGGAGGCTTGGGCTTACTCTTTAGTTTTCGCAGGCGGCATTGGCAATTTAATCGATCGCTCCCTTCGTACTGAAGGCAAAGTCATTGATTTCATGAATGTTGGAATAGGCTCACTGCGCACAGGAATTTTTAATGTGGCCGATATGGCAATCCTTTTAGGATTGATTTTACTACTTTTTGTTCGCTCGCCGAAAGCTTCTGGAAAAAAATCTTGAAAAACCCCCTGACAACTTGGAAACAGCTAGATCCTGAAGCTAAAAAACTTGGCTATGTTTCTTTCTTTGGCGATCTTGCGAGCGAAATGCTGTATCCGATCACCCCTATCTTTTTAACAACGGTTGTGGGAGCTCCCCCTCAGGTTTTAGGCTTGATCGAAGGCGTGGCGGAGGCAACAACGGCTAGCTTACAATGGTTTTCTGGACGCCTGTCAGATCGCTGGAAACAACGAAAACCATTTATCGTTCTAGGGTATTTTTTTTCAGCACTATCTCGACCCCTCATTGGTTTATCAACGCATTGGGGACATGTCCTTTTTGCCCGAGCTTCCGATCGTTTCGGAAAAGGACTTCGAAGCAGTCCCCGCGATGCGATGCTGGCCGATCTTTCAACACCAGAAACTCGCGGGCTTACTTTTGGATGGCACCGAGGATTAGACACTTTGGGAGCGGTGCTGGGCCCGCTGATCGCGCTTAGTTTGTTACCTTATTTTACAGATCGCCTTCGCTGGCTTTATTTATTTGCAGCGATCCCCGGACTTTGTTCGGTACTGATCGCAAAATCTGTGCGTGAACCGGTAATGAAGGTGACATCGCTGAAGAAGCCTTTGGCTTGGTTACCTTGGAAGACTTGGTCTGCTGAATTTCGCTATTTTATTCTGACTTGGTCACTTTTTAGTATCGGCAACTGCACTGATTTTTTTCTGATTTTAAAAGTTAAAAATTCTGGCGCCACATTAACCCAAACAATTTTAATTTATTCGTTCTTTAATTTAATTTACAGCTTTCTTAGTCCAATTTTGGGGGATCTTTCTGACCGTGTTGGCCGAAAAAAAATGCTGATTTTGGGACTTTTTATTTTTAGTTTCGTCTACGTAGGATTTTCTATGGCTTTCGAACTTTGGCATTTTATTATTTTGTACGCATTTTATGGAGCCTACAATGCAGCGACCGAAGGATTAGGAAAGGCTTACGCTGTGGATTTAATTCCGCCGGAGCTAAAAGCTTCGGGCCTTGGATTGCTCGGGGCCCTCACAGGTTTTTCTGCGCTGATCGGAGGAATATTAGCCGGACTGATGTGGACTTATTACGGCGCCGGCGGACCGATGCGATTGGGTGCTGTTACGGCTTTGCTTGCAGCCCTTTTACTGATCCGCTCGAAGCAACCTAATCCCCGGCTGAATCTCTAAATCTTCAGGCTTGCGCCAGCGCGTTTCACCGGCGATTTCTCGTAAATAATATTTTTTAAGATCGCGGGGAAGATCCGTCATCCACCAATTAATACTGGCCATCGCTGAAACTGCAATTTCCGACCCGATGGGTTTTAAAGTTTCACCGTTTTGATCTGGCACAACGATAAAAATATTGTAACCTGGTCGGCCTAACATCGTTTCATCATGGCCTCGATCAAACAGGCAATGACCATACTCGTGGACTAAAAGCTTAAATAGAAATGAGGAGTCTTGGTGAGCATGTAATTCGCTTAAGTAGGTTTCCATGGTCGTTTTTACGATGCCAATATACCGCGACGAGTGAGTCTGACTTTCGTGGCAGTAAGCTAGGGGCCCGTCTTGCCCGGGATATTTAGCGACGACAATCACCGGGAAATTCTTAAAATCGCCGGGAACGCCAATTTGTTCTGCCAGCTCCTGAATTTCAGTCTTTACAGCCTCAATATCTTTACGATCTTGGTTGGAAGAAATATCTGCGGGCCGCTCGACATCTTCGGCGGCATCGGGGGTTGGTGAACAGGCCACCCCACTGATTCCAATAAGAAAAATCACCAATCTTAAATTCATGGGTTAAAACTATCACCCTTCTAAAAAGAGTGAAGATCAAATTTAAATTGTTACGAAGATATCCAATTTATCCGAATGAGCGTCAATGCCATCAGTTTTAGTCTTGCTTTATATTCTTTGATCATCTCTGATAAGGGACATGCTCAAGAAAAATTTGATTTGGCTTTTTTTCTTTCCCGTCCTTTTCGTTGCGCTTGTTTTTCCCATTCAAGATGGTGACTTATTTTTTTACCTCAGTATGGG
>JAYWDA010000223.1:0-1930 GCA_043780105.1 Pseudobdellovibrionaceae bacterium
CCCATGCCTTCGCCATGATCGGAAGTTAGGACGATTACAGTTTTATCCAAATCTAACTTTTTAAATAAATCACTTCGGACATGGGCGCTATAACCTTGCCCGTTCAGATAACAATTGCGAAAACTTTCAATTCCCTGCTCGCGGGTCAAATCGCAAGGCAGGTAGCGCTGAAATTGGGGCTCGGTCCGATAAGGGGAATGACTGCCAAAGGTTTGCCAAACTCCAACCCAAGGGCCTTTTAATTTTGGAATATAATTCAGTAAATGATCTCGGGACAAGCGATCGATTGTGTCTTCAGGATTTCCCTCATGATAATCCGGCTGTGCCGTGGCACTCCAAACATGGCGTTGTCCGATGGAATTATAAAAAAGATCCAACTTTGACCAAGTGATATCTTGGGAAGAGACAAAAAAGCTTTCTGCCCCTTTCGAAAAATAATCCCAAATTGTTAGGCTGCTTTTAATTTTTCGAACATCTTGATCTGAGCCCAGTCCTGTAATGATCGCTGGCACAGATGTGTCGGTAAAATTGGCTGGCGCCACTGGAAATTGAAAATTAAAAGATTTTTCATAGAACCAATTCAGCTCTTCATCCGTAGGTCTTGGGTAGCCATTACTAGAAAGATGATCCCAGCGCTGAGCATCGTTTAACACGATTAAAATATTGTAATCCATCTTTGCCACGGGCAAAGCCTGGTAAATCTCACGGGCTTTTTCATTTTGTTTCATGTCCCCAAAAGCCGTCTGAACATAGAAAGCACCGAAAAATGATCGGTAAAACTGTGCGTCCAAAGTAAACTTATTTCGCTCATCCAGAAAAGCCAGATTCAAAGCATATAGCTGCAAGACATTTGCAAAAATTAAGAGCATCACCATAAATCTAAAAATGAGAGGCTGATGAGTTCGAACTAAGTGAATGATGATAGAAAGCAAAGCCATGATGGTCACAGGATAAAACGAGCGCATCAAAAGCTGAGAGGTATCATGATCAAAGCACCATTTAATCTGCAGGCCAATCATGATCACCGTAAAAAGAACACTCCAACGGTTTACAAAAAAATCATAAGGTTTTAATTTTTTCACAATCAAGCCTGGCCGGAATAAGACCACTGAGTTGATAAAATAAAATATTGAAATACCACCAATTAAAATCAGCGCTCGATCCCAGGTCAATTCAACGGCAAAAACTTTTAACACGAAATACGGTTCGCGGATCACGACCGATAGATTTTGTTGTTCAAGAAAAGTTTTATAGGTTTTAAAATAAAAAAGATTAAAGAAGGGCTGAATATAAAGGCTTGCAACCCAGATATTAAAAACACGATGGGTTCGATAATAATTAAACGTGATGAAGAGACCATTTAAATTAAAGAAAATCAGAACGGAAGAAAGAAGCTGCGGAATAAACCACAGAGGCTCAAGCTTGGCATCTGTCATTGTATGGTGAACCACAAACCAAAAAAACGAATAACCGAGCGCCAAAAGAAGACTTCGATAAACAATATTCTTGGGGGCCATTTGAGCTCGTAGACGCGCTAGCAAGTTGGACATCTATAGATTTATGAAGTCATTTGAGCAAATAATCAACTGTTTCTGATCTCTTCCATGAGAGCTTTATGAAGCATCATTAAGTCATTGCTGGTTTGATTTAATCGCTTCATCAATCCTTGTGCAATTCGCCTAAAAACAGGCAGGGCGAATTCCGGGTTTTTTTCACAAAAGTTATTGAAATCTTGCTGGGTCAATGCCAGGCAGACTACATCCGTTTCGCACATAATAGTGGCCGAGCGCACCTCACCCTCCATCAGTCCACCCTCCCCAAATGACGGATGCTGATCATGCTTTAAGACAGCTACTTTATAAGCGTCCCCTTCCGGAGTCGTTTTTGAAATTGAGACAGTCCCGGAAACAAGCACAAAAAATTCAAACCC
>JAYWDA010000224.1:0-7622 GCA_043780105.1 Pseudobdellovibrionaceae bacterium
CTTGGACGAAAAAAAATCTAAAAAATAGACGCCAAGGGTAACGCTTTGTCATTTAAGAATCCAACTTTATACGGTAGCCAATCCCGCGAATAGTTTCTAAATGATCGCCCCAATCGCCTAATTTTTTTCTTAAGCCAAAAACGTGGGTGTCGATGGTTCTGCCAATCACAGAAATACCTTCGCCTTGAATATTTTCAATCAGTTGGTCACGGGTTAATACTTTCCCGCGACTTTGTACCATCGTAACTAAAAGCTTATATTCGGACGGCGTCAGGTGAAGTTTTTCTTCGCTGACAAAAACTTCATAATTGCTAAAATCAATTTTTAAAGTTCCCAGATTTAAAACTTCCACAATTTGATTTTGCCCAGAAAGCTGGGATCTCCTCAGCAAAGCTTTCACTCGCGCCAGAAAAATAGCTGGATCAAAAGGCTTTGTCAGATAATCATCAGCGCCTTTTTCTAATCCCTGAACGATATCTTGCGGCTCTGTTTTGGCTGTCACCATTAATACACTGGGAGCATCTTTTCGATTTCTTAAAAAAGTCATGACATCCAGGCCTGAAAGACCTGGCAGCATCCAGTCTAAAACTATTAGCGAAAATTTTTGGGTTTCTAATGCGTCCATCGCTTCTTCGGCTGTTGCGCACTCTTTAACTTGATACTTTTGCCGCAGCAGATGCAGAGCCATCAGCTCGCGAATTTCCCTTTCATCTTCGACCACCAGAATGGCGGCAGAGACTTCAGGCATCAGCGCCTCCATGGCGGACATCTTTTCCAGTCGAAACAAAGATAACGTCTTCGGCGATATTTGTCGCATGATCACCCATACGTTCAAAATTTCTGGCTATTAAGATAATATCCAAAGCCGCTTCGGTCTCTTGTGGGTTCGCTTTAATGTAAGTGATCATATCGCGAAAAACTTGATTTTTAAGCGCGTCGACGGAATCGTCCATCTCTAAAACTTTTTCTGCAGCCTTTGGATCAGATCTGACAAAACTGTCCAAAGATTTTCGAACCATCTCCCGAACGATCTCAGACATATGGGAAACTTCTTTAACTATTTGCAATGGCTTTCGCCCCAGATAATCTTGCGCTGTATAGGCGATGTTGACTAACTGATCACCCATGCGTTCAAGATCTGTGTTGATTTTAATAATCGCAAGCACCATGCGAAGATCTTTAGCAACGGGACCTTGCTTCGCTAAAAAGCCCATGCACTCATTATCAATTCGTTTGTGGTCTTCATTGATTTTTTTTTCGACAAAATGCACGCCTTGAAATTTTTCAGCATCCCGCTCGATCAGAGCGGAAATAACGTCTGTCAGGGCTTTTTCGACATAGCCGCCCATGATTAGAATATGCTTTTTAATTTCTTCCAACTGAGCGTCAAGAATTCTTTCCAATGTCATCCCCCGAGGATTTGTAGCAATCAGGCCCTGTCTTTGTCCAATCGATAATTATTGTAGACTAAAATGTCGCGCGTCAAAACAAAATCTTAACATGGATCCATTGATTGCGGCAGCTGCACAAATCCTCTAGGCTAATTTTTTATCCCCTAGGAGTCGCCTTGCCCCAGCGCTTTTCTGCCATTGATATCGGCTCTAACGCTATCCGAATGATCATCGGAGAAACTCATGAGGGGCGCCTTAAAAATCTTAAGAAATTTCGTTCACCCATCCGCTTGGGGCATGATGTTTTTACAGATGGTTTTGTTAGCGAAAAGACCCTGAAAGAAGCCGAAGAAACCTTTACCGAGTTTGGCCGCCTAAACAAGCGTTTTAAAGTCGAAAAATGCCGAGCCGTTGCCACCAGCGCCCTGCGTGAAGCTAAAAACAGTAAAGAATTTGTGACTCGAATGGCTGCTGTCAGCCAAATTCATGTCGAAGTGATTGATGGCACAGAAGAGGCCCGGCTGATTTTTAATGCCGTCAACCGAGAGGTCGATCTGACTAAAAAACGGGCGGTTTTGATCGATATTGGCGGTGGCAGTGTTGAGCTGACTCTTTGCCAAGGTGATAAAATGCTTGTCACCCAAAGCTTTCCTATCGGCACCGTTCGCTTGCTTGAAAATTTAAAGAAAAGAAATTTAACCGAAGACCATTTGAACGTAGTGATTGGCGATTTTATTGTGCCTGTGGTGAAATTTCTTGAAAAGGAAGCGACGGGTATGTCTTTTGATTTCGCTGTTGGTACTGGCGGAAATTTAGAGACAATGGCTCGCCTGAAACTGCAGATTCTGCATAAAACCCCGAATACCTTTGTTTCGCTGGGTGAGCTTTTGGAAATTACCGCGGCCTTACGTCCTTTTTCCATCAAAGATCGCATTGAAAAACTAAAACTCCGGCCCGATCGCGCTGATGTGATTATTCCAGCTATGATGGTGGTCAAGCTTGTCTTAAGGCAAGCCGGAATTGAAAAAATCCAAATTCCCTGCGTTGGCTTAAGAGATGGCCTTCTATCCACCGTTGCAGGACAAGTCTAAAATTTGACAAGATCATCATTTGAAGAGTTGTTCTTTCCTGGGCAGATTTGGGTTGTCATGGTTTTTGATTTAACGCCCGACCAAGGAACTTTTTATGAAAAATTGGATATCTTTGCTTCTGATTTTAACTTCAACTTCTGCTTTTGCGGCCATGGATCCTAAGCTTGCTGGAACTTGGAAATCTGAAAAGGAAGTTTACGAGCTTGATGATGCAAAAGTTTTTTTAGATGTAACCTTTAAACCAAATGGCGTTGTCCTCACTGCAAATTGTCTTTTTAAAGGCGGTCAGAGTTTAAAATCCAGCGTTGAAACAAAGGCTGAGTACGGTGCTGGATCCATCAAAGCTCTTGAGTCGAAAGACAATGTCACTCAAGGTCCCGACGGTAAAGAGTGTCCAGTATTTACTCGGCCCACGCAAATTGACTACCAATTTAAAAATGCGAATACTTTAAGTATCGACTATAAAGAGCTTGGATTAGTTTTTAGTTTAATTCGAAAATAATTAATCGACAATCAGCTTAGGCGGAACCAGCCAATTTAATCGCGCTGTTCCGGCGGCGAGTCCCAAATTGGACTCGATTTCTAACGAAGCGACCGCTGACTTTTTCATTTCAACAAAAGCGTGGTCCACTCCCGCCAGTAAAAAACTTAAAAAAGTACTGATATGGGGTTCGTGACCGACGACCACCACTTTATTAAATTCACGAGCGTGAGCGCTGAGCCATTTTAGAAAAGCTTGCGGCGAACTTTGCGGAACAAGTTCGGCGGCTTCGATAATTTTTACGTCATAAAATGCTTCAGAAATAATGGTGGCTGTTTCACGGGCTCGAACAAAAGGACTGGTGACAATCGCATCGACTTCACCGACCCAATCACTCAGTTTGATCGCTACTTTCTGCATCTTCCTTCGACCCTTCGTGGTCAGTGGACGCAGATGATCCTCGCTGCCGCTCTTTGCGAATTCGGCGCGCTCTTCCGCCACCGCGTGTCTTACTAGAATAATCTCCATACTGAACTCCACCTTTATTCGGCTGAGGATCGTCAGAGATAATATTACGCAGCTTCGTTAGATTCATCAACACCTGATGAACACCAGGATCCGTCGACATTCGCTGCGTATAATTGCCTTTGGAATCCATGGTCCACGCTTGCCTTTGATCTTTCAAACAAATCTGCAACATTTCCCAGCATTTTTCTTTTAAATGACGGTCTAAAATTGGCACGATCGCTTCCACCCTGGCATGTAAATTTCGATACATCCAGTCAGCCGAGCCTATGAAAAAATCTCCGTCCAAAGGATCTTGAGCGCCATTTCTAAAATAAAAAAGTCTTGAGTGCTCGAGGAACCGACCAATGATCGAGACTACGCGAATTTTTTCACTCATGCCGGGAACTCCGGGTCGCAAACAGCAAAATCCGCGCACGATCAAATCAATTTCACAGCCTTTACGATTGGCATCATACAAAGCCAGGGCCAAATCATTTTCTTCCATATTATTAAATTTGGCCATAATCTGAGCAGGCCTGCCGGCCTTTGCGTGCTCGCCTTCGCGGTCGATCATTTCTTTAAAGCGCGTGAACATATTTACTGGCGCAATTAATAAATATTTGTAATCGCGTTTCAGCGAACGACCCGTCAAGTAATGGAAGAACTCAACCATTTCGTGGGTGATCTCTTCGCGGCAAGTAAATAACCCCATATCTGTATACAGCCTGGAAGTTTGAATATTGTAATTGCCCGTTCCGATATGCACATAACTTCTAATGCCATCGATCTCTTGCCGAACCACTAAAGCGGTCTTTGCATGAGTTTTTAAACCGACAACTCCATACACGACGTGGACTCCGGCGTTTTCTAAGGCTTGCGCCCAAAGAATATTTCGCTCTTCATCAAAGCGAGCCTTCACTTCAACCAAGCAGACAACTTGTTTTCCCAATTCAGCCGCCCTAATCAAGGCTCGCACAAAGGGCGAGTTATCGCCGGTGCGATACAAAGTCATTTTGATCGCAAGGACTTTTGGATCCACAGAAGCTTCGCGAATAAAACGCTCGGCGGTCTTAAGAAAGCTTTCATAAGGATGATGAACCAGCAAATCGCCCCGATGAATTAAATTGAAAATGGAGTTTTGTTCGTCTGAAAAAGCGGCTGGGATGATCGGTTTATAGGGCGTAAATTTTAATTCCGGGTAATCCAAATCAGAAAAAGATTGTAGATCTGAATAATCAAGCTCGCCAGGATGTTCGTAAATAGAATCTTCCGCAAGCTCCAGCTCATCTCGTAAAAACTTGATCATCCAGGGATCAGGATTAGGTCCATGCTCAACCCTGACAACTTCTGCAAAGCGCCTTTGTCGTACTTCTTCAGTGATATGTTTTAATAAATCGTCGACTTCATCATCATCCCGATCCGAATCTGCGTTTCGAGTCACTCGAAAAGGCATGACATTTAAGACCTGCATCAGAGGGAACAAATCAGAAAGATTTTCGATAATGACTTCGGTTAAAGAGATAAACCGATCAAACTCATCGTTATTCCCCAAACGGATCCATTGCGGTAGACCATCTTTATTTTTTGGAATCTTTATGCGCGCAAACAGACGCTCTTCATGCTCGGGATGTTTTAAGGTGATTCCTAGCGACGTGGATAAGTTTGAAATAAAAGGAAATGGATGACCCGGATCAACAGATAAAGGTGTCAGAACAGGGAAAACATTTCTTTTGTAATAATTTTTTGCCCACTCTTTTTCTTGGGCGGTAAGTTGTTTCCAATGTAACAAATGAATTTCTTTTTCTGCCAAAGAAATTTTTAATCCTTTGTAACAATCGGCTTGCGCCTTCATCATTTCAACTACATAGCTGCGAATTCCTAATAATTGCTGTTGCGGAGTTTGCCCATCGGATGATTTCGAGGTCAACCCGGCTGCGACTTGGCGTTTAAGGCCACCCACTCGCTTCATAAAAAATTCATCTAAGTTTGAATCAGAAATGGCCAAAAATCTTAAGCGTTCTAGCATAGGATTTCGAATGTCTTCGGCCTCATGCAAAACACGGCGATCAAAATGCAGCCAACCGATCTCGCGGTTGGTAAATTCGACGGCGCTGGCTCGAGTGTGTTCGATGACCCGCGGATGGCGGATTTTGGTTCTTTGCCCCGTTTTTTTAAGACTGGACCTGACATTGGATTTGATCGAACTTTTTTGCCGTAACATGGTGGATTCCTTGTATTCTATTACGGAGCAAAAGTCGCTTCAGTAAAGTCCTATCCTGCGACGCTGCAATCCAATTCATCTGATGCTTTCTCTAGTCTAAGGTTCAGTCTTGCTTTAGTCTTAACCTTCGGAGGCATCATGAACAAAGTTTTAAGTCTGCTGACCCTGATTTTAGCTTTCAGCCTACAAAGTTGTGCGACTTTAAAACTGCAGTCACCGACGGTTCAGCTAGTGAATATTGATATGAATAGTCCTTCTTTGCTTGATGCCACTTTGATCTTCAACCTGTTGGTTAAAAATCCAAATTCCGTCGATGTTAAAATTGATCAAGTGGATTATTCGGTAAAATTAAATAATAAACAGTTTACTAGTGGCACGTTAAATCAAGCTGTCGTGCTTCCAGCCAATTCTTCCGCGAAAGTCGCCGTCCCCGCCCCCATTAAATTTACGGATCTATCAGATTCGGTCGCAGGTTTACTGCAAAGCGGATCCACACCGTATCAAATTTCAGGGACAGTCAAAACAGGCTTACTAAGGATTCCCTTTAATGAAAAAGGCGATCTTAAGCTTTCGGATTTAAAGAAATAGAATTTAGATCATCTTGTTTGCGAGTTTGATCAAACAAATAGTTTGCAGCTAGTAGCACTGTAAAAAGCACCAATCCCGGTCCTAAAAGTAAATGCGGATAATCTCCTAAAAATCTCCACCCGTCTTGAAGCAAAAGTCCCCAGCTTGTGTACGGAGACTCGATACCAAAGCCAATAAAACTCATAAAGCTTTCATACATAAGAAGGATTGGAAGCTGCATAGCCCACAAAATTAGAAAATGATCTTTGATATGGCTGCTTAAATGAGTTCGTAGAAGATGCCAATGGGTTGCACCCATTCCCCGACTGGCTTCGATAAATGTCGAGCTTTGTAATTGCAAAGTCCGACCTCGCAGGATTCGGGCTGGGGTCATCCAATGGGTTAAAGCCAACGCAAAAACAAGTGCGACGATGGTTCCTGAGGGGGATGAAGAGGTCGATTGAATCAAAATAAAAATCAAAGTCGATGTGATGTAAGAGGGAATCGCTTGCAGCAAGTCCATCAGCAGCAGCAGCACAAAAAAATCTTTGGGTTTAAACCAGGTCCATACAACTCCTACTAACACGGCGACAAGAAGACTTAAGGAGGACGCAAAAAGACTGACGACCAGAGAAACAAATCCACCTTCTAAAATTCGTCCTGCTAAATCTCGGCCTAAAGCATCTGTACCAAAAATATGTGTGAAACTGGGACTGAGTAAAATATTTTCCGTCGACGGATTCATCGGACTTAAAATTCCGGTTACCTTCCAAAGAAGTGTCAGTGACACCCAGATCAGCAAATAACCCTGAGAAATTCTTTTGCAAAAAATTTTCATGAATTCTCCGCCAGACGAGCATCCACCCGCCGACTGAGCGATTCAAAAAACAAGGTTAGAAAAATCAAAACCGTTCCTAAAGCTAGAACTAAACCAGAACTTAAAAAGTAATCTCTTTGCCGTAAGGACTCGATAAAAAGTCCACCTAAGCCAGGAATGGCGAAAAGAATCTCTATAAAGGCTGAACCAGAAACTAAACTGACACAAACGGGTCCCAGTGTTCCTAAAATCGGTACCAATGAATTTTTTAAAACGTGTTTCATCAGAATCCTTGCGGGAGAAAGTCCTTTTGCCTTAGCGGTGCGCACGTAATCTTTTAAAAACTCATCCTGCATAAAAGAAATCAGTGTCCGAGATAAAAAAACTGCGGGCCTAAGAGCTAAAACCAAACAAGGTAAAATATAATGTCTTGGGGTGTATAAAAAGGCTGCGGGAATCCAGCCTGCATAAACACTAAAAATTAAAATCAGCAGTGGCGCCAGCAAAATACTTGGCGCTGATAGAATGGCCAGGCTAAGGGCATAAA
>JAYWDA010000225.1:0-5785 GCA_043780105.1 Pseudobdellovibrionaceae bacterium
TTCAGGTAATTGCAAATTCGACCAGCGATTGTATTGGAAAGTGCGCCTGCTAAAGTGTCTTCATTCGTTGCAGGAAAAACTGATTTATAAACTTTTTGCATAACGCCAGATAGTTTTTGAATCTGTTCGTCACTGATGCCAGCTAATTCTCCAGATTTTTTAAGAGCTCGCAAAACATAGGGCCATCTCAAACGCATAGAAGAGGCTCGCGTTTGTTCTCCTGTTAAACTATTCCCGACAATGACACCCGTATTTGAATTTGAAAGAACTTTCGGATCATATCCGGCATCTTCGAGTGTTCGAATGGCTGTATCCAGTGATAACCAATGGACGATGTCGTTCGACTCATATGTGATTTTCGGGATCAGGCGCTTGGCCCATTCAAACTCGAAACCCTCAACATAAGAGGCATACTTACCATAGCACATGTCTTCGACTTTTTTATCTGGATCAAAATAATCTTTCATCGGCAAACGCGAATCAAGATGCTTTCTGAATTGCTGTCTTCGGGACAAAATAACTTCCCAAAACTCTTCTTTAGTTTTCGCACCCGGAAACGTACAGCCGATACCGATCACAGCAATTTTATTTTTATTCTCAGATGACATATCAATCCTTTAAATAAGTACCTTGATTTCTATCGGTTTTTTGGAAACCTCTTTAAAGGCCTATTGGGGTATATTTGCGTTTTGCCATAAAACAAGACCTTCGCAAGCAGGTCCAGCTACTTTCTCAAAATGAGAAGGGCCTTCAAATCTAATAATTTCTTGATGGGTAAACGGGTTTCTATTTTGTCTCAAAATAGAACAGATTATTTTAGTAACTAAGCTTGTCTAATTTTTCGACCCAAAGCTTAAATGACGTCAAAGCTTGCTTCCGATGAAGTTGCAGAATCGGAACTTTGCGTTTTAAAAGTGGCTTAGAAATTTCTTTATACAAAAAGTCGTCATCAAATTGGATTTTCGCCGCATCTTTACGGGAATTTCCATAATATATTTTACCGACACGAGCCCAGTAAATAGCGGCCAAACACATGGGACATGGTTCACAAGAAGTATAAATCACGGCCTCGCTTAAATCATAGGACTTCAATTTTTTACACGCATCGCGAATGGCTATAACTTCGGCATGAGCCGTGGGATCGTTTGTCGAGGTCACTTGATTCCAGCCACGACCGACGATCCGACCATTTTTGACAACAACAGCTCCAAATGGTCCGCCATCACCCTTGATCATATGAACCCGAGACAAACGAATAGCTTCAAGCATGAACTGACTGTGTTTCATCTTTCTTTGACCTCTAGATCTTCTGTCAGTAAGATTTAGCAGAATATGAAATGGAAATCATTGCTTCTTTTTTTGTGGCCACTTGTGGCCATTGCCGCTCCTAAAAAGGATATCCATTTTAGCTATGTGGTTTCAACCAATGACGTCGCTTTCTATTTAAATCAGCCCATTTTATTAAAAATGTCGATCTGCGAAAAAAAAGAGCAGCTTTGCACGGAAATTGAAAAAACCGCCCCATTTACTGTAACCAAAACAGCGCGAGGCCTTCACTTTGTTTTGTCGACCACTTTAAAATTTAAGGTTTTCAACGCTTTGATTACCAAACGTAAAATTTTTTGGGAAGACGCTAAAGTTAAGTTTGAAATAATTTATGCCCGTTCAGATATATTTAATAAGTATGTCCAAGGAATTTATCCTTATAAAGATTTAGTCTTTCCATTGCCTGGAGATATGATTCTTAAGGATTCAGTCAATACAGAAACAGGAATGGTTGAAGTCAGCCATCTTCTAATTAACTAGCGCTAGAAAAGTAGGTGCCTTATGCGAATTTTAATTCTTCTTCTCACTGTTGCGATATCTCCTTGGGCCGTAGGATCTACGATAAAAAAGCCGCTACAAAAACCAAAGCTCATTGTCGTTTTGGTGATTGACCAAATGCGGGCAGACTATTTAAGTCGATTTGAATCCAGATTTCAAAAGCCCAATTCTAAAGTTCCCGGCGGTTTTAAATATCTAATGTCGGAAGGTGCTTATTTTCCGATGGCCGAATATGATGTGCTTCAAAATATTACTTGTCCTGGACACGCCATGATTTTAACAGGCGCGCACCCAAACATGAACGGCGTTATTCTAAACGACTGGTACGATAAAGTGGCCCGCAAATCAGTTTACTGTGCCGCTGACGAGAAAGATAAAATTTCACCAAGAAATTTAAAGACCTCCACCGTCGGAGACGAATTAAAAAATGCAGGATATAAATCTAAGGTGATTGGAATTGCATTAAAAGATCGTGCTGCCGTTATGCTTGGTGGGCATCGCGCAGATCACGCACTGTGGTTTGATGATAAAAGTCATCAATGGGTGACAAGTACTTACTATAGCGCTGATAACTCTGTGCCTGCTTGGGTCAGTAAGGAAAATGAACTTCTTTTAAAACAAATCGGAACCGAATATGTGTGGCAATCCACTGATAAGCCAACAGGCTTGACCGAAGGAAGCGAAATTCCCTTTTTGAAAAAATCTAAAATTGGTGATGCAAAAACATTAGCTTTGCCTTACGGCGTCGACCTGACGATGAATCTTGCAACTGAGGCCATAAAATCCTTAAAACTTGGCAAAGGTTCCGACCCTGATCTTTTAGCTATCAGCCTTTCCAGTCACGATATGCTAGGACATGCGTTTGGACCTAACTCGCGCGAAATGGAAGAGCTGACCGTTTCAGAAGATCGAAGTCTTGCTAAATTTTTTAGCTTTTTACAGAGCCAAGCGCTGTTAAAAAATACCTTAATAGTACTGACGGCAGACCATGGAATTGCTCCCACAAAAGAATATGCCATCAATGCAAAACTGGATGCAGGAAAATTTGACTATCTAGAAATATTCAAAAAAATAAATTCTCATCTAGATAAAAAATACGGCCGCCCTAAAAACAATCAGTGGATTGCAAGCTTCCTTGCTTTAAATTTTTATTTAGATCGCGCCACTTTGGCCGAAAAGAAATTAGATCTCTCAGAGGTAGAAACTGAAATTAAAAAAGTTTTATTGGAAGAACCTGGCGTTTGGTACGTCGTCACTTCGTCAGAATATCGAAAAGGCGAACTGCCTCCGGGAGAAATCGGTCAGCAATTATCCAGACAATATATCGTCGAACAAAGCGGCGATTTAATTTTAATTCCCCGACCTTTTTATATGGAGTCTGCAGACAAAGCCACAACCCACGTAACCGGATTTTCCTATGATAGAACCGTACCTCTGGCGATTGCTGGCCCTGGGATTCAAAAAGGTATTTACCCTAAGCGAGCTCAAATATTAGACATTGCCCCAACGCTTTCTTTCATGCTGGGCATCGTTCCACCCGCAACAAGTCATGGCCAAATTTTAGATATTTTTTAAGGAGCATTTATGAAAGTGTTTATTTTAATAGTTTGTCTTTTGGGAGTATCTTTTTCTTCCTTTGGTCAGGACAACAATTCCAAGGAAGCCATTTCCAAAACTCAAAAGGATTTAAAAGACCCCGTTGCGCGCAAAAAAATGCTGGATACAAAGTCTGCGAAAGATGCTGACGCTGCGGCCAGTGCGTTAGCTGGCGATAAAGGAAACTTGGATGAAATGTACGGAATCAGCGCCGAGCTGATTGGCGTAATTGGAGAAAAGGCCCAAGGCGATCCAAAAAAGATGCAAGAATATCTTGAGCGTGCTCAAAAAGATCCAGAAGCATTTTTAAAAAGCTTGCCGCTAGCGCAGCAGGAAAAGATCCATCAACTCTCTAAAAAAATTGAAAAAAATAGCGTCAAAAAAGTTTCGCCCTAACCCATTCAAGATTTGAGTTCTAAGAACGGGGCACGGCGTGCGAAAGCGCTTTGTTTCGCTGTTGCACACAAGACTTAACATTATCAGAGATAGCAATATCCATATTCCAAGTGCCAAACACAACATCACAAGAAGCATTAAAGCGTTCGTGAATTAAAGGTTTACTGAATCTCCATGAGTTTTCAGAAGCAAGACGTCCTTGTTGATGAATTCGATCAATCACAGCTTTAGTTCGATTTCTTTCATGAAGTTCAACAATCAATAAGTTCGGGTCTGGATTATTGAAAACATTTGCCTGCAAATCTTCATCGGTGCTTGGGTTATATAAGACTGAAAAATCAGAATCTATTTTTCGAATCACTGGATAAAACTGTGGATAAGCTTGAAAGTAAGTGAAATTTTTGGCATTACCATCAACTAAAGTTTTAATCAACAGGCCAAAGCTTTGTTCTAAATTATCTTGCGGCGCTGCCTTGAGCTCAATATTCATGATCACAGTGTCACGGTGAGTTTTTGCTCGATCCAAATTTTCCTGGCTGACCAGAGCAATTACCTCCTCTAAAGTGGGAATATTTTCTTTTGTGCCATTATAAAAACATTTTTTTCGAAGGTCGCTGAAGTTAAAATCCCTTATACTTCCGGCACACTTCGTTTTGCCACTTAAAGAACCATCGTGAAAAACCAAAATACGGCGATCCTTCGTGAATTGGACATCCATTTCTAAAATATCGACCCCTAAATTTATGGAATTTTTATATTGCTCAATTGTGTTATCCGAATGTTGCGTATAACCCCCGCCGCGATGGCCACCAACAAGATATCTCTGCGCCAACCGTTCTTTCATCGGCGAAGCTCTACCAATGACGCATAGAATTTGAACACTCAGAAAAACCCAACTGGCTAATTTCATAGACCCTCCCTGATTGAGACGACTTCTCATCTTAGGAAGCATTTCTGCGAAAATCAAGCCAACCAGCTTTTAAAAGACAAAGTATGAAGGAAGGTTTGCTTATTGATTTGAATCAATTTTATACTTGTTTTGAAAACTCTTAAAAACAGGAAACAGATAATGAAGCTTTTTATTTTTCCATTTTTTTTGATCTATGGTTTCCTGGCTAGCGCGTCGACATGTAAGGCCGGTGTAGATCTTCTTTCAACCTGCTCCTGCCAAGTTTCAGAACTCCATCCAACACAATTTGCTGTTGGCTTGAGAGCTGTAAAAGAAAAAGAAAAGAAACTTTCTCAACTTCAAAATCTGAATGATCTAGATAAATATTTATATAAAAATCCAGAGCCGATTGTTTTGGGTCCAGATCATCAAATTTTTATTTTGGATCATCATCATTTGGCACGTGCGCTCAGTGAACTACAAATTCCACAAACTTACTGCCAGCTCCAAAAAGACTTTTCCTCTTTGAGCGAAACTGAGTTTTGGGCCGAAATGGATCGAAATGGTTGGCTTTATTTGTATGATGAAAACGGTAAGGGTCCTCTGCCCGCGTCCACTTTACCCAAAAACGTCAACGACATGAGGGATGATCCTTATCGAAGTTTAGCAAAAGCGGTTCGGGATGCTGGCGGTTACGATGAAACCACAGAACTTTACGCAGACTTTAAATGGGCAAATTTTTTTCGGGTACGAATTCAAATTGGGTCGACAGATGCAGACTTTCAATCAGCCACGAAAGAAGCATTGATTTTAGCAGAGAGCGCTGACGCGAATCAGTTGCCCGGTTATCACGGGCGTGCACACAGCGAAAGCATTCGCTGTGTAGAAGCTAATTAAAATATATTCTAATCCCTGATGTAACTTTGATCGGATTTGTTTAAATTTTTCTGGTTTTTCGATTGATTATTTTTTGCCAAAGGTAAATGGCGGAGAGCGAGGGATTCGAACCCTCGAGGCCCGCGAAGGCCTGACAGTTTTCAAGACTGTTGTATTCAACCGCTCTACCAGCTCTCCGTTGAC
>JAYWDA010000226.1:0-1944 GCA_043780105.1 Pseudobdellovibrionaceae bacterium
CTTTATAAGACAAAGCCGCTGAAGTTACTTTCCAACCGCGGGCCTGAAGTGCCTTGTTTAAGGCATCTAAATTTTCAAACTGAGTGATAAACTCATAAGAACCATCTTCATTTTTTGAAACATCATCAGCACCGGCTTCGATTGCTTCTTCGTCAATATCAAAAGTTCCAGTCTTGACCGCTTCGGCTGCGCCAACGCGCGCAAACATCCAGGCAACACTGTTTGTTTCGCCAAGATTACCTTCATGTTTTTTAAAAACACTGCGCATCTCGGGTGCTGTTCGATGCTTGTTATCCGTTTGGCACTCGACAATGACACCCACGCCATGGGGTCCGTAACCTTCGTAAGTTAATTCTTCGATAATTTTTCCGTCATCTAATAAGCCCGCACCTTTTTTAACGGCGCGGTCAATCGTATCGTTAGGACACGAAATGGCTTTAGCCGCATCAATCGCCATTCGTAATCGGGCATTCATGTCAGGATTTGGCCCACCAAGTTTTGAAGCCACTTGAATTTCTCGGGCTACTTTGGTGAACATGGCCCCTTTTTTCTGAGCATTTTCTGATTTACCAGCAGCTTTCCAACCCTTACCCATGATGATCTCCTGTTTAGATTCCTTAAATTATCCTACCAGGTCTTAGTTTGTCTAGGTCTAGGCTGTGTGCTACAAAATTCGAATGTGGGCTTTTGATGAACCAGATATTTTTAAAAAAATCCTAATAATTCGGCAAAGTTCCGAAAATATCTTTAACTTAAAAATATCTGACGTAAAAAATAATGCAGCACCACTGATTCCAGCCCGCGATATTAGTTTACTGGCACCCAAACAATTGCCTGAAAAAAAAGGGCTTTCGACCCGTGAAGGACAAGCCCGCTTGCTGCATGATTTAGCCAGCATCGAACTGCAAGCCATGGAGCTTGGCCTACGCACATTGGTTGAATTCCCTGAAGCCCCCAAAGAATTTCGAGAGCAACTTTGGGATATTACATTATCTGAAAGCGAACACTTAGAAATGTGTTTGACCGAAATTGATGGCCTTGGTTTCAAGTGGGGCGATTGGCCCGTGCACTGCGCGCTGTGGTCAGCAACTAGCGACAAAGATTCTTTACTAGACCGAATCCTGATCGTGCACCGATTTTTAGAAGGCAGTGGCTTAGATGCCGGAGAAACAATTTTACGAAGATTACAAGGTGTGGACGCGGTTCCTGTAAAAAAAGCGGCCACTCGCATTTTTAATGATGAAGTGGGGCACGTCGAATTTGGTTCCAGGTGGTACAGAAATATTTGTGATTTAGAAAAAATAGATCCGAATTTGGATTTTTCAGAGCGTATGAATAAATTAAGATGGGTTTTACCCAAGCGAGTTGAAAATATCGCTGTCGATCTTCGCCGTAAAGCCGGCTTCACAGATTCTGAAATACTTTATTTACAGAATCTGCGCCTAGCTTTTTTAGGAAAAGATAATTTACTGTCTCATTCGGGCCGGTGAAGTTAATTTCTTAGTAACTTCGCTGCTCAGAATTTTTCCTGAGTCCAAGGTTAGTATTTCGCTTTCATAAAGTTTTTCGCCACCACAGGACATCAATTCAAAAGCTTTAAACTTATTAGAAGTTATTTTTACTCGAAGCAAAGTTCCGGCTCCCATTTTTAAAACGCTTAATGCTTTACGATCAAAATCTATGGTTTTTGCAACTTTAGGATTAAATCTTTCAAACAACTCACAAGTCACATCGCCTTTAGTTTCTGATTTCGTCAAAAATGCTTCTGTAGGACGCCCCATAAAGTTGTAATTTATTTTGTCAGTTGTCTGATTGTTCTTTTGACTCGAATTATAATCGACATGACAGTACCATTCGTTTGGATTTTGCAACAAATCACTTTGCAAGAAACTGTTTGCCTCAGGTGTCAGGTTTTCGTAGGTCTTGCTGAAATCAAAATTTATT
>JAYWDA010000227.1:0-7428 GCA_043780105.1 Pseudobdellovibrionaceae bacterium
GATTCTTACTGTAAGCAAACTTACAATTATTTGTCGGACGCTAAAAAACCAATGCTTTTTAAAACAGTCGTACAAAAGCTTTGTGCTGGTGAATTGAAATCAGAAACTCAATGGACTTTTGAATTGCAGGAAACTTTTGGATCTGGCTTCCGAATTTCAAAGACCTTTTCAAAGACACAAAATTTAAATCCTCGACTGGCCCTTAAAAATGGAGCTGCTGATGAGTAAAGAAATTAAGCTTTTTGTGATCTTAAGTGTTCTGCTGTTTTGCAAAATAACTTTTGGTGCTGATTCAAAGGATATCATTGTTGCGATCATTGACACAGGCCTGGATTTTAACAACTCAGTGCTTTCGCAAAATCTTTGGACTAATCCTGGCGAAAGTGGCCTGGATTCCCATGGCGCTGATAAAGCTCAAAATGGAATCGACGATGATGGCAACGGCTTTATCGATGATGTTCACGGCTGGGACTTTGTAAAACATAAACCCCTAGCACAAGACCATCACGGCCATGGAAGCCATATTGCAGGCCTCGTCCTTTCACAAATTAAAAAACAGAGCGTGGGACCGAAAGTAAAATTAATGATTTTAAAATACTACGATCAAAGTTTTCTATCAACTGACACTTTAGGCCATACGATCAAAGCCTTTAAATATGCGACTCAGATGGGCGCTCATATCATTAATTATTCAGGCGGTGGTGCTCAGGCCAATGGCTCCGAGTACCTAGCCCTTAAAGCTGCCAACGAAAAAGGATTGCTGATCGCAGCCGCCGCAGGTAATGACGGACGAGATTTAGCCCAAGGAAAATTTTTTCCGGCCAACTACCCTTTACCAAATATTTTATCAGTGACGGCGGTCGATTCAACTTATGAGCTTCTTCCAACAAGTAATTTTAGTTCTCAGTTAGTGAATTTAGCAGCTCCCGGAAAAAATCAAATCTCGTGGCTTCCCGGATCCCACCTCGGCCCTATGACGGGCACTTCTCAAGCGACGGCCCTCGCCACAGGGGCCGCCGCTTCCTTTTTAATTCAAAGGCCTGAATATAAATTTCATCCGGTTGAATTAATTCGCTATTTGAAAGCGGGCGCACGAAGCGAAAATTCCTTGCTGGGAAAGGTGCAGAACGCAGATTTTCTTGACTCTGAACTGCCGGCATACTTAAGGGATTCTGGAGAATCTCCTTTTGGAATTTCACTGGTTGAATCCATGACTTCAGAAGCTGGAAATCTACAAAATTCTAGCTTCCAAAGTTTCGCAGACAAAAATTAATTTATGCCGCAGGATTTAAGAATTTTTTTAAGTATCCTGCTAAATCGAGTGCACCTTGATTGTAAGCATTTTCAATATCAAAAGGAGTTACCGCAGTTTCTGTACCGTCTTCTAAAACTTCAAAGAAATGCCCTAATTCGTCCAAACCCACCGCTCGGCTTGTTGATTTTAAAGCGTGTGCTAATGATTTGACGGTCTTCCGATCATTTCCCTCGATAGCCACAAATAAATTCTTTAAATGCGCGGGAGTGGTTTTCAAATATTCATCGACTAGCATGACTGATAACGGCTGGCCCTCTGAAATATAAGGTTCCATCCTCTTTAAAGCGTCAGGATTAAAGGTTTGGTATTTGGCCTTGTGGGTGACCGCTTTAACTACGGACTGGCCCACTTCGACCTGTCGAACTTCCGAAACAACAATTGTTGGATAAGCATTTCTTTTTTGTTTTTGTTGGATCGCTTGATAGAGAAGGTCGAGGTCGATAGGTTTGGTTAAAAACTCGTCCATCCCGGCTAAAAAGCAACGGTCGCGATCGCCTGTCATACCCTCTGCGGTTAAGGCCAGAATGGGGATATGCTCGTGAGTCGATTTTTCAAATTCTCGAATTCGTCGGGTCGCTTCGTAACCATCCATCGGCTGCATTTGACAATCCATTAGAATTAGGTCAAAAGTATTTTTTGTATAGGCGTCAACCGCGGCGCTTCCATCAGCAACCAATTGATAAGTCACACCAAAAAGTTCTAGAAATTTTTTGATAACAAGTTGGTTCACCGGCTGATCTTCAGCCACTAATACATGAAGATCCAATTTTTTGAATTCTTTGCGTCCGTTACTTTGTATAGTGACAGCTCCTTGAGCCTGCTCAAGAACACAAGTGAACCAAAAGCGAGAGCCAAAGCCTTCGACACTTTCTGCCCCTATTTGACCTTTCATCAGATGCACAAACTCTTTAGATATAAGAAGGCCCAGGCCCGTTCCTCCGAACTTTTTGAAGTGTCCGTGATGGGCTTGCGAAAATCGTTCAAATAACCTTGCTTGATACTCGAGAGGAATCCCTGCGCCGGTGTCCCGTACTTCACAAAGAAGCGTGTGAGGCTGACTTACAAGATCAGGAACAGAAATTTTTAATTGAACATAGCCCTTACTAGTGAACTTAATGGCATTGCCAATTAAATTGATGAGTATTTGTCGAAGCCGAGTGGCATCACCTCTTAAATTAAGCGGGCCCTCGTGCAAAATTTCAGCCGTTAATTCAATCTTTTTAGAGTTAGCTTGATAGCGAAAAACATCCATCACGTTTTCGACTAAGCTTTGGAGGTTGAAGTCAGAACTTTCTAAGGCCAACTTCCCTGCTTCGATCTTTGAATGATCTAAGATATCGTTAATCAAGGTCAATAAAGAATCTGCTGAACTTTTAATTGTTTTTACAAAAGAGCTTTGCTCTGACGACAGTGGTGTCTCCAGCAGAAGCGTCGACATTCCAATAACACCATTCATCGGCGTTCGAATTTCGTGGCTCATGGTCGCTAGGAAATCAGATTTTAATTTCGAAGCTTCAACGGCGGCTTGCTCTGCCTTTTTCCAGTTCATTTCCATATTTTTTTGCTTTGTAATATTTCGAATCAGCGCCAGCGCTCCAACAATTTCACCCGCAGCATCATAGAGCGATCTGGTGCTCACGGCCAAATGAACGGCATCTTTTCCATTTAGATTTTTTTTGTAAAGCAGTTCAAGATTATCGTGAGCTTCACCTTTTAAGGCCAAGGCCATCGGCGATCGCTCGGGGGCAAAAGGCTGCAAGGTTTTTGGGTCCATCAAGCCTTTAAAATATCCACGCAGATCATCTTTAAAGGTAGAAAAAGGAAATTCAAAAATTTGGCTGATCGCTTCGTTGGAATGAATCAGGTGTCCTGCGGTATCGACAACAAGAAGCCCATCGCCGATACTGTGAAGAATCAAATTAAACAGATTGGATTGTTCGGTCACCTTCTCACTGCTTTTGATAAGGGAACGCCGGCTGTAGACCATTAGGACCCCAGCAAGGCTTGCTCCAAAAATTAAAAACAGTAATGTCAGCTGACCAATTTTTTGGGTTCGATCTGTGCGGACTTTTAACAATCGATCTTCTTCAGCGATCATCTTGGTAAACATGTTTCTTAAATCACCAATCGATCGAACTTTATTACTATCACGGGCTTTGATTCCCTGATCTAAAGCCTCTAAATGAATCATGAGAAGACTTTTAAGTTCTGCATGATTTTTTACTTGAATGGGATTGTCAGTGATCAATTGACTCAAGATGTCCACATTGGCCGTTAATCCTTCAACCGCTTTTAAATAAACATCATAAAATTCTTGGTCCGGTTTTATGATATACCCGCGTTGCCCAGCTGTCGCACGCTCACTCAAAATTGAAACTTCGCGGACCGTTGCAATCACATCTGTGGTGTGCTCGACCCAACGGGATTGAACTAAAAATTCATTAATACTGGTCGCCGCTAAAACAACAAACGCTACAAATGAAAACATGGAGACCACAAAGCCCCAACGTGAAACCCATGACTTAAAGGCAGATTTAATTTCCATATTTATTTATCGGTCAGGACCCCTGCAAGCTAAATAAGCCCAAGGTCCTTAGACCAATTACCAGATATTATAGGCCCAAAGGCAAATACCACAGCAGATGATCAACATCATTTTAAGCCCAGATGTAAAATACGGCACAATCATTAAAGCCAGCCCCATTAAAGCAATCTGAATTTCGCCACGTTTGCGACCTTCTTTCAGCATCCACCAACCGATCACCCCAAAAATGAATCCTGCCAGCAGCTCATAGGGATCGAAACTCAAAGGGACTCTCCTTTATTGGTTTTACTCTTGCGGTTTTAACATTGAATCATGATTGCCTGATCGAAGCTAGGAGTGTAATTCCTGAGCATGACTATTTGTTGTCTTTGTCAAAGCTCTGAGGTTTCAATATTTCAAGACGCAGCCTTTTTTAGATGCTCGGATTGCCACCTCATTTTTAAAAATTCGATTTTGCACTTATCTGCAGCCGATGAAAAAATACGTTACGAACTTCATGAAAATAATATCGATGATCCCGCCTATGTTAGGTTTTTATGGCCGGCTGTTGAACAGGTAAAAAAACTAAAATCACCGCCCGGCCTGGGCCTTGATTTTGGCTGTGGCCCCAACCCGGTCTTAAGCCAGCTTTTGATCCAAGAAAATTATCAAATGTATTCCTATGATCCCATTTTTTTTACCGGAGGACTGGCCGATTTCAAAAACCAACCCCAAAAAATTTTTGATTTTATGACCTGCACCGAAGCGGCTGAACATTTTTATAAGCCCGGTACCGAATTCAAAAAACTTTTTAGTTGGATTAAAGCAGGTGGCCATTTAGTTTTGATGACAGACTTGTTTACAGAAAATAAAATTCTGCAAAATTGGGGATATGCTCGAGACCCCTCCCATGTTTGCTTTTTTTCAGAGAAAACTTTCAGCTGGCTTGCAAAAAAATACAGCGCAGAGCTTGAAATGATATCCAGTCGACTTGTTTGTTTTACTTTGTAAGGGCTTGAGGCTTCGGAGCTTGTGCTTTCCAGACCGTCTCTTTTTTAAGAAGAATTATTTTTTGAATCTGTAAGTTTGCCGAAGAGTCCACACCCAGCTGTTTTGAAATCATCGACAGCGCATCAGGCACATTAAAATTATTTTCCTGAGCGGGGTCTAATTTGACCATAATATCAGTCAAAGCCTCACGAACTTTTAAAGGAACAGTTTTGATTTCGACTTGAACCTTTGCGGTATCTGCAGTTTTTTTAACATCGTTCACTTTAAATTCACTGCGATCTAAAACTTTACTCAAATAATTTTCTTTTAAGATTTCTTTTCCCTTTATTCTTTCATCAAGAGTGGCTTTAATTTCAGACTTAAACTGCAGACGCGCTTCATCAAGGCTGACGTCTTCAATCTGCGACCCTTCGGTCGTACAGCTATTTAAAATCCACAATAAGGGCAAAAGAAAAAAAACTCTTCGCATAAGCACATTTTAAGATCAGATAGCGATCGCGCGCAAAAAAAAATTTAAAACCAGACCTCTACCTGGGCGACCAAGCTTTGGGCATCATCCCGGCCGCGGGCCGAGGTGGCTGCAAAACTGGCTTCATTAGCTTTGTTCCAAAACCGGGCGCTGTACAAAGCTCTTAAGACGGGTCTTGAGTAAAATCCTTTGGCCACCGTGATTTGCGGCCCAAGTGTGATTTGCGAAAGAGTTCTTGTTCCCAATCCATCAGAGTCATCTAAAACATTTGAAAGGCCTATGACAGAAATAAAATGAATGTGGTCCGTGATATAATAAATAGGCTCAGCCGCTAAACTGATCCAGCGAACCCGGCTGTCACTGGAAGTGCGTTTATTTAAGGCATCGTAGACGAAACTAAACTGTCCGGACCATCTGTCATTTTCAACAAGGGCGGCATCCCAAAATCGAATTCGATCTGAACTTTGCGTCGTGCAAACAGCTTGTGAAGCGTCCGAGCAATCTTTCACAAGTTCACCGCTGGTGCCCATTCCTGTCATGACACCCTGTCCGTAAGCCAAAGCCGTTTCATTTTTAAAACCAACTCCGGTCCATTGGTTTTTCAAAGCTAAAAATCCACCAGTTCCGGCTTTGTAATCGGTCCCCGGCGCAGGAGTTGATTTGGTTGCTGGAGTGGTTCCGCCCGTCAGCCAAAACGATATAGCGTCATCGGCGGCGACAGCTACTTCCTCTAAACGTAAATGCACAGTTGTTTTCGCGGCCACTTGATTTTCAGTGGCGATCGCAGTTCCAGAACCATTAATTTCTTTTGATTCTGAACTCTGAATAATTGCAAAATGCCAAAGGCCAGGCCCTTTTCTTAAATCGCCGTAACCAGCACCAACACCATTCATTTGCACAGGGTAAAAATCAAGAACCGAAACATCGCCCCAACGGTAATACCGTTTCCCTACCCAAAATACGCCGGGCAATTCCTGCTGAATTCCCACATCAACGTAAGCTTGGCGAACCACCCAGTTTTGAGTGGTCAATTCATAGTCCGTGCGATTTTGGTAATTGTAAGAAAAGGTCAAATAAGCTTGTGATGAAACTTCGGGGTATTTGGTTTGATCAGTAAGATCAGAAGCAAAGGTCGCTTCGCCATACATTCCACATTCATTGCCCACTCGAAATTCATTTCCAAAAGAACCTGGATTATTAAAACACTCTTGCTGCCCACCTTTTAAATTACTGCCCGTGCTGCTGCGCAGGTAACCTCGAAAACTAAGTGGTGCGGCTTGCAGCTGAGAGGCCCAAACGCAAAGAGATAACATTCCTAAAGCAGTCCACATTTTCATTGAAAACTCCTTGAAAGAATTGGCTTCAGTCAGCCATGCAAGTGAGCGAAATCTTTAGTCTTCAATGCCTATATTTTTTCTTTTTAGCAACTGTCTAAACGATCTTAATTCCACGACCTACAAGCGTTCCATGAAGCTTAGCCTGGTAAACTTGTAATAGTTTTTCGCTGACATCTGGACCTTCGATAACACCCAGGGCATGAGCAATCGCTTCTAAAGTCGACATGCCAAATTCTGAGCTTTCGGCGCGCAAATGAAATTTCGCAAGATTTGGTTTCTTCAACATGACTCGCGGAATATTTTTTAGTTCGGGATGCCTGGTTTGAACTTTACTGGCTTGCCGCCAGTTTCCATCAGGTACGATCAAGTGAATCGGTTTGTCACTTAGGGGCCGAAGGTAATCGAGCGTGAGCTCTACGGCAGCATCTGACGGATAAAATAGTAAACTATGATAGGATGGCGCGAGCAGGTCGCTTAAATCTAAAGGCTCTTGCGATTCGCCGCGGATTCGAAGTTCGCTGTTTGTTAGACAATGCAAAGCCAAACGTCCTGAATTGGTGGTCCGTTTTAATTCTTTAGCGTGGATGATTAAACTGATTTTTGTCTTAAGGTCTAATGTCGGAAGAAGGGAGCAGATGCAAAGACTTGGATTCAAAAAACATTTTAAACAAGGGCTCTTTGGTTTTCGTTGCCGGAGACTGGCTCCGTTTTCAGTTCCCAAAAGAACCCCTGAAATCTAAATTTTTATAACTTAGTTTTTGACTCGAACATT
>JAYWDA010000228.1:0-10650 GCA_043780105.1 Pseudobdellovibrionaceae bacterium
ATCAAGCTCAAATACTACCCCAGACTTTTTTTGGAGATGCTAACACGACAGCCACAGCTAACTTTTTCGAACAAAGCGGAAATGGTAAAGTTCTAGCAAGTCCCAACCTGATTTGCCGAAGTGGGAAAGAAGCTGAGTTCGTTGCCGGTGGCGAGTTTCCGATTAAAATTATGAATTATAAAATGAGTGATGTGGTTTGGAAAAAATACGGCATTGTTTTAAAAGTTAAACCATTGGCGGATAATCTTGGGCAAATGAGTGTGCAAATTGACACAGATGTTTCCAGTATTGACCCTGCACGAACGGTTGATGGAATTCCTGCGATTATCACCCATCATGTTTCTAGTTACTTTGATCTGCGATCTTCACGTACAATTGCACTTTCGGGACTTATTAAAAATGAAGAAAGCCAAAGCTCTGAAGGCATGCCTTGGCTTTCTCGCTTACCGATCTTAGGTGCACTTTTTTCTAGTAAAGATTTCCGCGAAAATCGAACCGAGCTTGTGATTTTTGTGCGGCCTGAAATTATTGATTTGCAATCAGAACCCACGGATATTCCTCCGAAACATTTAGTCAGTCGAGAGTCTTATGGAAATTAAAAAACTTGTGCTTGAAATTCAAAAAAGTTTGGATGATTTTTCAAATGAAGACTATCAAATTGGTCAGTCAGCAAAGACGGCTTATACCGAAAAATTAAAATTGCGAGTCGATGAAATTCTTTATCAGCATCCTGAAAAATTGCGAATTCGTGTTGGCCAAGAATTTTTTGGCTGGGGTCCTTTGGAGGAACTAAAGGCCGATCCAGAAATTTGTGAAATTATCGTAAATGGACCTGAGTCCATTTGGTTTGAAAAAAAGGGACAGCTTCAAAAGCATTCCGATACTTTTTTATCCCTAACCACTTACCGAAATATCTTTGATGAAATTTCACAGTCAGCCAATGTTCACCCGACGGCGGAATTTCCTATTGTTGACGGTCAGACCGGTCCTTTTCGACTAAATATGGTGCGTTCGGAACTACATTCGGGAGGAGATATCTTAAGCCTTCGACGGCATCCTGAAAATCCTTGGACATTAGAACAATTACGGTCAGCCAACTGGTGCCAAGATTGGGAAAAAAATCTTATTGAAAATTGGGTTTCGTCGGGGAAAAACTTTTTAGTCATTGGCCCGACAAGTTCTGGAAAAACTTCTGTTTTGAATGCCTGCCTTTGTGAAACAAAACCCAGTGAACGATCTATTGTTTTAGAGGATAGCTCTGAAATTAAAATTCCTAATGAAGCCAGTTTGAAATTGCTGACGCGCAAAGATTCGCAAGGACTTTTGCCAGACGTGACGTTGATGGATTTATTAAAGACAGCTTTGCGTTTAAGACCTGATCGATTAGTCATTGGCGAAATGCGTGGTGCTGAAGCCAAGGATTTTTTAATGGCCTTATCATCAGGGCATCGTGGAAGTTTAGGAACTTTACATGCGGAAGGACCGGCACAAGCTCTACTAAGACTTGAAATGCTAGTTCAGCTGGGGGCTCCGCAATGGAATCTGACGGCGATTCGTCGTTTGATTCATATGTCCCTGGATGGAATCTTGGTGACTGGCCGCGATTCCCAGGGACAGAGAAAATTTAAAGGACTTTATGCCATTGCTTCCTTGGAAGAATCTGGATTTACCTTAGATAAGCTGGGCTCAGAAATCTTTTCCAAAATTTCTTCCGACAAAGGCGCTTCGCTTTCTTTAGCCATGGTCTGAGGCACACGAGTTTCAAAAAACTTTTGAGTGCTGTCTTTGATGATTTTTACTTTTGCAGCTTCAGCACTATTTTTGTAGGTGCCTGTATCAAGAGGTCGATCGCTCGCAAGTGCGCTTAATGAAATTTTATCTTCGATGGCAGCTGTTGTGACTTTTCCTTCGGGGCGCCCGTAAGCTGGAGCTCCAGGACGAACCGGCTGCGACTTTGAAACATCCACCGACCGAGTTCGCGCATTTGCAGCTATAATTCCGCTGATTTTCTCCATAACACCTCCGTGTGCAACCAAGAGTCATCATGACTCCCAGTACACTGATCGGTAGATAATGGATCAACTTGAGACAATCGATGGACAACTAGACTGGACGAAGGACTTATTTCTTTGAGTCTTCCAAGGCTTTTTCCGCCAGCGCACTGAGCTTCACACCCACTTCGGCCAGCTGATCACGAGTGACTTCGCTTGGACAATCTGACATCAAGCAAGAGGCCTTAGCTGTTTTTGGAAAGGCAATCACTTCGCGAATCGCTTCGGTATCGCAAAGAATCATCACCAAGCGATCCATGCCCCACGCAATTCCACCATGAGGAGGTGTTCCGTATTTTAGCGCTTCTAAGAAGAAACCAAACTTTGCTTCGGTTTCTTCTGGCGTCATTCCTAAAAGCTTAAACATCGCTGATTGAATTTCATTACGATAAATTCGGATGCTTCCACCGGCAATTTCATAACCGTTGCAGACCAAGTCATAGGCTTTGGCTAAAATTTTCCCGTAAGCCTTTTCGTTATTGGTCATCAAATCTTGGAATGATTCGTCTTTCGGGGAAGTGAACGGATGATGCCTTGGCACCCATCGCTTATCATCGGGCGAAAATTCCAACATTGGAAAATCGACGATCCATAGAAAACGATCTTTAGTTTTATCAATTAAATTAAGCTCCTTACCAAGATGTAACCGCAAGGCTGATAACGAGGCGCAGGTTGTATCAAAATCATCAGCAACAACTAAAGCGGCATCGCCGTTTCCGCCGCCGCAAATTTGCAGCATCGATTTTAAATCTTCAGGACTAAAAAATTTTGCAATAGACGATGTTATGGTTCCGTCAGCTTCAGATTTAATCCAAACCAAACCCTTGGCACCTGCTTTTTTTGCAAGGTCCGTCAGTTTGTCTAATTGGCCCCGAGAAAATTTTCCACCGCCAGGAACAGCAATGCCCCTGGCAACTCCAGCTCGAGCAATCACATCATCAAAAACTTTGAAACCTTTGCCTGAGACAATGGATTTTAGATCTTTGATTTCAAGTCCAAAACGAACATCTGGCTTGTCACTGCCGTAACGATCCATGGCCTCTTGAAAGGTCATTCTTGGAACATCACCGATTTCGATGCCACGAAATTCTTTCCATAATAACCGTAGTAAGCCCTCGTTCATTTTTATAATGTCATCAACATCAATAAACGACATTTCAATATCGATCTGCGAAAACTCAGGCTGTCGGTCGGCGCGCAGATCTTCATCGCGAAAACATCGGGCGATTTGAAAATAGCGATCAAAGTTCGCGACCATTAAAAGCTGCTTTAATAATTGTGGCGACTGAGGAAGCGCATAAAAATTTCCAGGATTAACTCTGGATGGAACTAAATAATCGCGGGCGCCTTCGGGCGTACTTTTAAATAAGATTGGTGTTTCGACCTCAATAAAGCCATTGTCAGAAAGATATGTCCGGACTTTTTGGGCGACTTTATGGCGCAGGAACAGCTGCTTTTGCAATCGCGGAGATCTAAGATCCAGGTACCTGTATTTTAATCTTAACATCTCGTTGACGTTTTCATCATCAATTTGAAATGGCAGAACGGCTGATGGATTTAAAATTTCGCAGCGCTGGGCCTCAATTTCAATGGTGCCAGTTTTAATTTTAGAATTTCGCATGCCTTCGGGTCGCTCGCGCACGATACCCTCGACGGCTAGAACGAATTCACCGCGCAATTCTTTGGCTGCAGACGTTTCAGCTTTATTTGGATCTAGGACAACCTGAACTAGGCCTTGGCGATCGCGAAGATCAATAAAAACTAGACTTCCGTGATCCCGACGCGTACTCACCCAGCCCATCAAGGTCACTTTTTGACCCACTTCTTTTTGACTTAAATCGCCGCAGTAGTGAGAACGCTTCTGTTCAATTACAAACTTCATAAATTTTTCCTAAATCTTTGATCAATCGTGAGGCCTTAATACTGACACAGTGTCATTACGAGGTCAAAATCAGTTTTGGTGGACAGTGCCGGCCGAGAAGGATTAGATTGAGTTTATGCCGAAATTTAAAATTGAGCACCCATCCACTAAAGACGCCGACGAAACTTATAAAGCCATTAAAGGTTTTTTAAGCAAAGAAAATGAAATTGCAAAGCTTGATGCAAAAGCTCAATGTACATTTAACGATTCAAAGAAAAGTGCTTCGATCTCGGGCTCGCAGTTTAAGGCCGAAATGAATGTGGCTGCTGAAGGTCCCACAAGTCAGATTAATATTACGGTCGACCTCCCCTTCCTGCTGATGCCCTTTAAAGGAAAAATTCAGGAGTCGTTAGTTAAAATGTTAACGAAACATTTGGCTTAAAAGTAATTATCATGGCGAAAAAAAGCGTACCAAAAAAAACTCAATCAACCAAAGACCGCTTGAAAAAGACCCCCCTAAAAAGTGCTGCAGAGCTGAAAAAAAAGCCTAAGACTGTCGTCGCCGAAATCGTTACTGAAAAAAACGTTGCTGCCGCTTCAGTTGAACATTTAAACGCCATAGATCAAGAGCTTGAAAAACTGATCAAGGTGGCTGCAGAACCGAATAAGCTGCCCGCCCTGGTCTCTAGCAAGGGTCTGACAAGCACAGATCCCTTGGTCATGTATCTTCATGAGATCAGAAAATATCCTCTTCTTAGTCGTGAAGAGGAACTGCAGCTGGCTCAAAAATTTGTCGAGACAAAAGATCCTGACATTGGTCAAACATTAGTGAAATCTAATCTGCGTTTCGTTGTTAAAATCGCAGCTGAGTATTCTCGGTTTGGTGCTCGGATGATTGATCTTGTGCAAGAGGGCAATGTTGGACTTATGCACGCTGTTCGCGAGTTTAATCCGTACAAGGGAACGAGATTGATCACCTATGCAGTGTGGTGGATTCGCGGCTATATTCAAGAGTATCTGATGCGCCAATATTCTTTAGTTCGTATTGGCACAACTCAGAACCAGAGAAAACTTTTCTACCAGTTACAAAAACAAAAAGATGCTTTAGATGCTATGGGCGAGGGTCCTAACTTAGCCCTATTAAGCCAACGCTTGGGCATTCCCGAAGATGAAATCACTTCGATGGCGCAAAGGCTTTCGGGCCGCGATGTGAGTTTAGATCGACCTGTGGACGACGATTCTTCAAACTCATTTCATGACTTTCAAAAAGACAATAAGGACGACGTCCCGGTCGATGTTCGCCTTGCCAACGAAGAACAGCTTTCAATCTTAAGAGATAAAATTGAAGAGATCCGGCCCGAACTATCTGAGCGCGAAAAAATTATTTTAGACGAGCGTATCCTGAATGATGAACCACTGACTTTACAAGAGATTGGTGAGAAACACGGAATCACTCGCGAAGCTGTTCGCCAGATGGAAGCGCGATTGATGAAAAAAATCAAATCGCGCATGTTAGGACAAGATAATTAAGCGACTTCCATTTCGCCAGCACCAAGGCTTGCGGTTAACTTAGCACGCAAACGTTGCACGGCTTGTGCATGCAATTGCGAGACTCGGCTTTCGGTCACTCGCAAAACTTGGCCGATCTCTTTTAAATTAAGATCTTCAAAGTAATACAAAGAAAGAACCAAGCGTTGGCGCTCAGGCAATTCTTCAATGGCTGAAGCCACTAAGTCTTTAATGGTTTTAATATTTAATTGGTTGTACGGATTATTTAACCTTGAACCTTCTAAAAGATTTAAGATCGATTTCTTATCCGTGTTACTGAACGTCTGAGCATCATCAATCGAAAGTAAGCTAACCGGTCGCACTTGATTGACCAAATCATGAAACTCATCCATTGAAATGCTCAAAGCGGTCGCGACTTCTTCGTCTGTGGCAGACCTACCGAACTCAGACTCTAAATGAACGATTGTTTTATCTAAAACTTTTGCTTTATCACGGATAGATCTAGGAACCCAATCTTGCGCACGCAATTCATCAAGAATCGCTCCGCGGATTCGGAATTCAGCATAGGTTTTAAATTTATTATCACGAGAGGGATCATACTTATCGATCGCATCCATCAATCCGATCACACCGGCTGACATCAAATCATCAAGCTCGATATTAGAAGGCAGTCGCACGGCGATTTTTTGTGCAATAAATTTAATTAAAGGGGCGTATTCTTTGATCAGCTGATCTTTTTGCTTTTGAGTCAGCCGTTTTGGCTCTTCTTTGTACTTTTTTAACAGCGCTGTATTTTTAGCCATTTTTTCCCCTGATATATTTATTCTAGCAAATGGATCCCAGACCTAAAAGTCCAATTCAATCAACTCGCACTAAGCTACACCGATGACCTGCTCCCAAAATCTTTGAAGCCCACTTGATGTCTCAGTTTGAGAATGCAGACGAATAAGTCTTGGAACCATTTGTCCAATAGCTTGAGCTGAGATGCTATTAGGCTCATGCTTTGCCACAAGACGCTGCATTTGATTGTTCATGCGAAGCACTGGGTCCTGGGGAATACTTCCTAAGTAGTCCAGTCCGATATTTAAAAACTTACTAGTGACGTCCGAAAATCTTTGATAAAGGCGCAGGCCTTCCATTTCATCTTTCACTTGATTACAAATCAGAGAAAAATGTGATTCACGATGTTTTTTATTCAGGACTTTAATCAAGGCGTAACAGTCAGCCAAACTAGAAGGATCCGGTGTTAAAATCACCGCCCGCACATCAGCTGCTGAATTAAAATAAAGAACGTTTTCACCGATGCCCGGAGAGGTATCAATTAACATGACATCAAAGTCTTGCGGTAAAGCGCTGACCTTATCGACCAAGGCGCGACGGCTAAAGTGATCCAGATTCTGAAGCTCAGTGATTCCTGATCCGCCTGGAATTAGAAATATATTTGGCATCACTTCGATGAGGATTTCATTGATCGTTTTTTCGCCAGTGATGACATCATGAATTGTCCCATGGGGTCTGGCGCTGAAGAAAATATCAATGTTAGCCATACCCATATCACCATCGAAAATTAAAACTTTTTTACCCATCTGAGCTAACTTAAAAGCCGTGTTTGCAACGATGGTGGATTTTCCGACTCCACCTTTACCCGAAGATATACTAACCACTTTTGTTCTGCGTCCTTGCATACTTATCACCTCAACTCGCCGAAGCGTCTTCGAATTTATACTGTGTAATTTTCATTAGTAAATCTAACACTCGCTCGCGAGTAGCATACTCAAAATCCTCTGGTACGCGGGAGCCAATTCCAAAAGAATGAATCGGACATTGATGCCGCTTCATGAAATTGTACACAGTTCCGTGCTGGATGGACTGATCGATGCCCGTAAAAATAACGTCATCAAACCCAATCACTGAGTATCGGCGGGCCAAATCTGCTGTGTCAGAGTCTTTGGCCATCGATGAAACTACAAAGTGATACCGAGTGCTTAAATCCTTGGAAGGTAAAATATTTTTGAGCTGCTGGATTTCTTCCTGGTTTTTTAAACTAAAACTTGGCACATCCACCAAGACCGTATCGACTTGCGCTAAAAATTTAATAATTTTGGACCAGTCATCAGCGCCTCGAATTACTGCAAAAGGCACATTCAAAATCTGCGCATAGATTCGCAATTGATCTGCGGCGCCTACTTTAAAAGTATCCGTTGTAAATAAAGCAACTTTTTTTCCTTGGTTAATCACTAAGTCACTGGCCATTTTCACTAACTGCGAAGTTTTACCACTGCCCGCTCCACCCATAAAGACATGAATTTTTTCGGACACTGAAGTTTCAATGCGAGTTGTTTCCAAAATGTGTTTGGCCACCCACCCCTCGATCAACGACTTATTTTTAAGCTTTGCCACAGGCACGGTCTCTTGAACTTGATTCAGGATGTCGACAACGAAATCCTCAGAAACACCGGTTTGCAATAAGCGTTCAAACATAAAACTAAGTTCATACGGAATTCCATCGCTTTGACCTGGATATGAACTAACAAATTGCTGCGGCATATTTTCAAAGCGATTCAGCAAATCCTTTAAGCCTGCAATTTCGCTTTTAAGCTGACTGATCTCGGCTTTATCAACAGGCGCCTGTGTCGCGGCGCTAGCCGCTGTTTTTAGAGTCGCAGCTGGAGCCACTGCCTCTTCTTGCCAAGTATTATTAGCAAAGCTTGCCCACGCACGTTGGGCTGCGTTTTTAATCCTCGCATTTGCAACTTCTTCCTGTTGCGCAATTTCTTTAGCGTCGTCAATTTCTATATATCGCTGACGAGTCACCGGCTTATTTTGCGTGTCTAAATGTCTTTTCACCATGCTATCAATAATGGTCTTTTGAACTTTTGCAGGGCTTTGCTGAAAGCGCTGCTTATCGCGATCATTAATTCTAGATTCAACAAATCTTTTTTTATGGAGAGTGTCCTCGCTGACAGCAGCTGTAATTTCAACGCTGCCTTCGCCAACAAGGCCAAAGCTTTTATTGTTATCGCGGGCTGAAAGAATGATGGCATCGGGACCCAATTGAGTCTTCACCATCTCAAGTGCTTCTTTCATCGTTCGGGCTTCAAATTTCTTAACCTGCATTTCCTAACTCCACGTAAGCAATTGATTTAACGTTAGCCTCTGCAACTAATTCATTATGAGATAACACAACAAGCTGGGGAATAAATCGCGATGTCAGACGGTAAATATGTCGTCTTGACGTCGGATTGGTCAGCAGAATCGGCTGACCAGCAATTTCTGGATGAGTTTCCACTGTCATCGCAATTTGATTGATGAGGGAATGTGCTGAATTTGGATCCATGACCAATTGAATGCCTTGCTCTGTTTGTAGCAAAGAATTGGCAATTGTTTCTTCAACTCTTGGATGCAATGTAATAACAGGAATATTTCCAAGCTCTGTTGTGTACTTTGCCGTAATTCCGCGGGCTAAACCTTTTCGAACACCTTCGGTCAATACGTCAGCATCTTTTGATTTAGGAGCCTCATCGGCTAAAGTTTCAAAGATTGTTAACAAATCCCGGATAGAAACTTGTTCGCGTAAAAGATTTTGTAAAACGCGAACAACAGTTCCTAATGGTAATAGATCAGGAATTAATTCTTCGACAACTTTAGGATTTGTTTTCTTAAAGTTTTCAATCAAGCTTGATGATTCCTGACGGCCTAGTAACTCATGGGCGTGCGTTCGAATAATCTCAGTTAAATGAGTCGCCATCACTGTTGGAAGATCGACCACTGTGTAACCAGCGATCTCGGCTTCTTCTTTTCGCGCTGGCGAAATCCACATAGCATCTAAACCGAAGGCAGGTTCTTTTGTTGGAACGCCTTCAACTTTAGCGGTCACATTGCCAGGATCCATGGCCAGCATACATTCAGGGCGAAGCATTCCGCCGCCAACTTTATTACCTTTAATCAATAATCTGTATTCGCCGGGCGCTAATTGCAAATTGTCTCGGATATGGATACTGGGAACAATGATTCCCAAGTCGAGGGCAAACTGTTTTCGGATGCTGACAATTCGCTCTAACAAATCACCACTTTTATCGGATTCAACGACATTGATAAGTCCATATCCCACCTCAAGTTCGACCATGTCCAAAGGAAGCATTGTTTCAATATTTTCTTTTTTAGGCCCCATTGAAATCGCATCTGTCTTTTTCTTTTCAGTTTCAATCGCTTCAGTTTTATACTTTCCTATGACCCAAGCAACAGAAGCAAAAACAAAGGCTAGAAACAGAAATGGTGCGGTTGGAAGGCCCGGAACCAGGGCTAAAAGGCCAATCACTGTGGCGGTTACATACACAGCTTTTGGATTCATTAATAACTGAGACGTGATTTCATGGCCCATATTTTCACCGGTGCCCGAACTTCGCGTTACGATCGTACCAGCCGCAGTAGAAATAATCAAAGCAGGGATCTGAGCCAAAAGGCCATCCCCGATTGTCAGCATCGTGTAGTATTTTGCAGCCGTTGCAATATCTAAATTCTTTTGAATCACACCAATCAAAAGACCACCGATAATATTAATTAAAGTAATAATGATCCCGGCGATGGCATCTCCTCGGACGAATTTCGAGGCACCATCCATGGCTCCATAAAAGTCCGCTTCTTGTTCAATCTCGCGGCGACGGCGACGAGCCTCAGTCTCATTGATCAGGCCGGCATTCAGGTCAGCATCAATGGACATTTGTTTTCCCGGCATCGCATCTAAAGTAAATCGAGCGGCGACTTCAGCCACACGGCCCGAACCTTTGGTGATGACGATAAAGTTAATAACGATAAGGATCAAAAACACGATAAATCCAATAACGTAATTGTTTCCAACGACGAAGTTTCCAAAGGCATTGATAACTTCACCAGCCGCTTTGGGCCCTTCGTGACCATGAGTCAAAATCAATCGAGTGGTCGCAACGTTGAGGGATAAACGATACAAAGTTGTAATTAAAAGTAGCGATGGAAACGAAGTAAAGTCCAAAGCTCGTTTCGTGTAAACTGAAACCAATAAAATCAATAAACTAATTCCTAAAGACAAGCTAAGAGCTAAATCTAATACAATCGGCGGCAATGGAATAATCATCACCGACAAGATTCCAAGTAATCCAACAGCGATCAGAAGATCGGTGTTCTTTGTATATTTTTCGAATTTTTTCAGAAATTGAAAAATATCTTCCATTATCTTTTACCCGACTTTCTTTT
>JAYWDA010000229.1:0-1901 GCA_043780105.1 Pseudobdellovibrionaceae bacterium
CGTGAATTTCCAATGTTTAATGCCAGCATTGATGATGCTGCTCAGGAAATTGTTTACAAAAATTATTTCAATATTGGTTTTGCAGCAGACACCCCACAAGGTTTGATGGTGCCAGTGATCAAAGACGCTGATCGCAAATCTATCTTAGAAATTTCAAAAGAAATTATAGATCTTTCGACACGGGCTCGCGAAGGAAAATTAAAATTGGACGAAATGAAAGGCGCTACCATCACGATCACAAATATTGGATCTATTGCTGGTCTTTATGCGACTCCGATCATTAATCATCCCGAAGTGGCGATTCTTGGTATGTATAAAATCCAAGATAAACCGGTGATTAAAGATGGTCAGTTAGCAGCGATAAAAGTCATGAACTTCACAATCACTTGCGATCATCGTTTGATTGACGGCGCGGTGGCGGCTCGGTTTATGAAAGCCTTTGTTGGTCGAATTCAGAAACCTGGTACCTTGATGATGGAGATGGCTTAATGCAAACATTTGACGTTGTTGTTGTCGGTGCCGGGCCTGGTGGTTATGTGGCGGCGATTCGAGCTTCACAATTAGGTTTTAAAGTGGCCGTCATTGAACGTGAATTTTTAGGTGGAGTCTGCCTGAATGTCGGCTGCATTCCTTCCAAGGCTATGATCACAGCCAGTCATCTTCTACATAAAGCGCAGCATGACTTCCCGACGATGGGATTAAAAATCAAAGGCGAGATTGAAGTTGATATGAAACAACTTCTAAAATGGAAAACTTCTGTTTGTGATCGCATGGCAACCGGTGTTGGCACTTTGCTAAAAGGCAATAGCGTCACTGTCCTTCGCGGTGAAGCCAGTTTTAAAAATTCCAAAGAGCTTGAAATTAAAATGTCAGCAGGCGGCAGTGATACCGTCAGTGCGAAATTTTTTGTCATTGCAACAGGCTCGCGCCCTATTGAAATTCCTGGTTTTAAATATGATGAAAAAGATATTATGTCTTCAACGGGCGCCTTAGCGCTTGATCATGTTCCAAAAAGAATGGTTGTGATCGGTGGCGGATATATCGGCCTTGAGATTTCTTCTTATTTGCGAAAACTAGGCTCTGAAGTCACTGTCATTGAAGCGCAAACGCAATTGCTGGCTGGAGTGGTCGACCCCGAGTGCGCACAAGTCGTAGTTCGTAAGCTTGAAAAAAGTGGCGTAAAAATTATTTATGGCGGAAAAGCCAAAGGTCAGAAAAAAGTTTCTGGCGGTTATGAAGTCACCATTGAAAAAGATGGCAAAGACGAAGTCATTAAATGCGATAAAATTTTAGTCACTGTCGGAAGAAAACCCAACGGCGATCAGATGAATTTAAAAGCTGCGGGAATTCAAACGGATGCTCGCGGATTTATTACGGTTGATGCCCAACGAAGAACTTCAATTCAAAATATTTTTGCGATTGGCGACATTTGCGGTCAACCGATGCTAGCTCATAAAGCCAGCTATGAAGGCGTCATGGTGGCTGAAATCATGAAGGGCATGAATCGCGCCTACGATGCGAAAACAGTTCCGGCCGTAGTTTTTACGGATCCAGAAATTGCTTCAGCCGGATTGTTAGAATCAGAAGCGCGCGCGAAGGGCTTTAACGATTTAAAAATTTCGAAGTTTCCTTTTGCAGCCAACGGCCGTGCGGTTTCGATGAGCGAAACTGATGGCTTTGTAAAGATGATTGCTGATGCAAAAACCGGATTACTTTTAGGAATTCATATCGTAGGACCGGAAGCCTCTAATTTAATTTCTGAAGCAGTTCTAGCGATTGAAATGGGCGCAAGGTTAGAGGATATTGCACTGACAATTCATCCACATCCAACACTTGGAGAAACTATGATGGAAGCGGCCGAGGCCACTTTAGGCCACGCTATTCACATCATTCAAAAACCA
>JAYWDA010000230.1:0-3911 GCA_043780105.1 Pseudobdellovibrionaceae bacterium
TTTGAAATTTTTTCGGTTAATTCTTTTTCAAGTAAAACTTTATACATTTCTGTTTGGACGCGCTCGAGCACCAAAGGATCTTTTTCCAGATTTCTTTTCTTAGCTTCTTGAACGCCGATTTCGAAGCGCACAAGATCTTCTAAATATTCAGCCTTAGTGGGTGGATTGTAGGCTGTCAGAACTTGCGAGTACTTTTTGTTGAATTCATCCACAGTGACGCTTTTGTTTCCAATCACCGCGATGACTTCACTGTTTTTGGCTTGGGCGAGAACTTGAAACGAAAAAATAAAACTAAGTAAAAATACTAAGGTTTTCATGGTCTTAAATCCTTTTAAGAGAGTCATGTTTGCTACTGAAAGGCTAACCTAGTTAAGACCTGACCGCAAATAAATTTGACGCATCCTTTCGCGCTCTTACTAGCTGATCTTCCAGGCTTAATGCCAAGTCTTGCGATTTTGGGTCTTGGTTTTCTAAAACAGGACCCCAGGGGCCTAGCCACACAACCGTGATTTTTGCGAAAGGCTTCGGAAGATAGGTCTTGTTCCATGATTTTGGAAAATGAAAAGCTCTGTCGCAATGAACTCCTACCGTGTAGATAGGAATTTCCATGCGCTTCGAAACTTCAAAAACGCCAGGCTTGGCTCTATAAATTGGGCCCTTGGGGCCATCAACAGCAAAGCTGCAGTTCCAGCCGCTTTGAATCAACCGAAAAAGACCCTTCAGCGCACCAACTCCCCCGCGCGTCGAAGATCCTCGACTGGTGGCTCCGCCCATCCATATGACAAGTCGATTCATCATCTCACCATCTTTACTTGTCGAAACGATGGTAGCGACTTTATAAATTGAAAAAAACTGCAGCAAGGCAATTTCATCGCCGTGCCAATGAGCCAAAATACAAGCTTTGTTTTTTTTCATTTGTTCTTGCAGGGCTGCAGGCTCGATATTTTCTAAGCGCCAGGTCCACTGAAATATTTTATACAGACCAAAAATAAAAATTGAAGCGAGGTAGTTTTTCACGGCTCTTCAGGGCTGCCTGAACTTTTTGACCCTGTAAAAGTAATTTGATATTTAAAGTCGGGAAGATTCTTATAAGTAGTCGCAAGCCAGCTTTGTAAAAAACTTTGAACTTGTTGTAGGCTTTCAGACTCAAGACTGGCTTGGGTGGTAGGATCCATGGCAATACGGTAGCCGGCAAATTTTTCTTTTAAGACATCCTTAAGAACAGATTTTTTATCTTCAGCAAGCGCTGTTTTAAAGACCATCTGCAGGCTGAGTGGATCAAAGGCAGGTTCACCAAAACTTGGCAGTGGAGCCTGGGCTTGAAGACTATTTTCTTTAAGATTAAAGATCCAGTCTCCAACAAGATTAATATGTACTGGAATATTGTAGGTTAAACTTACTGAAGAAATCAGTTCGCGACCATCAACGTCTTGTAATAGCTCGTGTAAAGCAGCGCCTGGCGACAACATTACTTTTTTATGACCGACAAAAAGTTTGTAATGGTCTCGCTCTTTTAACTTTGAAACGTAAGTTGAAAAAGAATGACTGAACTCTAAATTCGACATCGAAGGAAAAGAAGATTTTGACAGATTAAAAACCGCAAGAACTGCGCCAAAAATAACGATAAGGGCTACCAAAGGCAGGATAATTCTAAGCTTCAGCGGCTCTTTTTCATTCGAATTTTGCGCAGCCATTATCTATGCATGGCCTTTTTAAATTCTTCGGTCAGCTGTGGAATAATCTCTAAAAAATCTCCGACGATTCCATAAGTGGCCTTTTGAAAAATAGGAGCACTGGCGTCGTTATTAATCGCGACAATCACTTTACTTCCACTCATTCCGGCCAAATGTTGAATGGCTCCAGAAATTCCGACCGCAATATATAACGTTGGAGCGACTGTTTTACCCGTCTGTCCAACCTGCATTCCATGCCCAACCCAACCCATATCAACAACAGCTCGCGAAGCGCCGACAGTAGCGCCCAAAACATCTGCCAAATCGTGAAGCAATTTAAAGTTAGAAGCCTCTTTCAAGCCGCGACCGCCGGAAACGATAATATTTGCCTCTGTCAGGTCCATTTTTTCTTGGGCCCCCTGAACAATTTCTTTAATTAAAGTTTTTAAGCTTGGTTTTGCAAGAGTGTGTTCAGTCACTGGCGCTGTTTTCGAAGTGTCAGCCGCATCGACGGGCAACTGATTTGCGCGCATAAGTACAATTTTAATCGGGCTATTATTAAAATCCACTTGGGCAAAGCATTTACCAGAATACATTGGTTTTTTTGCGGTTACAGAGTCACCTTGAATTTTTAATTCAATACAATCACTGGCGATGCCAGTTTGTAATCGCGCCGCTAAACGAGGAAATAAATCTTTTGCTGAAGATGAGGCTGAGGCCAAAATAATTTGTGGCTGAATTTTTTCTGCGACAGAAGCCATAGCGCTGCAAAAAAGCTCTGAGTTGTAGGCATCAAAATCAGCGTCTTTAAAATGATGAATGCCTTGAGCGCCATGATGGGCTGCCTCGGCAAGCGCAGAAGTGGCCAAAGAACCCATAAAAAGAGCGTGAGTTTCAGAGCCTGATTTTTGAGCCGCCTGAAGAAGCTCTTGACTGGAACGTTTAAGATGACCTTTTTGAACTTCGCAAAAAACAAGAACCTTTGCCATAATTATTTCCTTTTACAAAACTTTGGCTTCGTCGCGAAGCAGTTGGACCAATGCAGCCGCTTGAGATTTTGCATCCCCAGAAAGCATTTTAACAGCCGGTTTTTCGGGCGGTAAACTAAGGCCTGAATATTTTGTTTTTTGGTCGGAAGCCAAAACTCCTAAACTTGAAAACTCAATTTCTTTTAAAATCTTTTTCTTGGCTTTCATAATGCCCGGAAGACTTGCATATCGAGGCATATTTAAACCTTTGTTGGCAGCGACAACAGCCGGAATCATCAGCTGCAAGACCTCTTTTGAACCACCTTCAACATCGCGTTCAACAACAATACTTTCAGCCGAATAAGTAAATTTGGAAACAACGGTTGCATGAGAAGCTTGTAAAAACTCAGCGACCATCTGACTAACGCTGGATGCATTGTCATCGATCGCAAGCTTTCCAGTAAAAATGACCTTTGCATCACCTTCTTGTTGAATAACACTGGCTAAGGCTTTTGCGGTTGAAAAAGAATCCAAATTATCCGGAGCATTGATTAAAATTCCTTCGTCCGCTCCCATTGCTAAAGCGGTTCTTAAAACTTCTGCAACCCGAGCTTTCGGGCCTAAGGTCGTAACCCAAACTTGTGAGCCAGGTTGGCTATCGCGAAGCTTGATGGCCTCTTCGACGGCGTATTCATCATAGGGATTCATCACCCATTTGATTCCGGCCGTATCGAGGCCGCTGCCGTCAGCAGTAATTTTAATCTTAGTTTCAGTGTCTGGAACTTGCTTGAGGCAGACAAAGATTTTCATAGGTAAATCTCCTAAGGTCCATTGTGGAAGTTTGTTTTATATCACAGGCCTTAAGGACAAAACCAAATAATAGACATAACTCATCGCGAAAGCCCGGGGCCTAAATGGACAAGCAAGCACGTCAGGAGTATTTTTTAAATTCGGACTTAATTCTAAGGAGAACACAGTGCTTTCAAAGTTTTGTACTTCATCGATCGGTAAGAAGTACTTGATGGGTTTTTCTGGGCTTGTTTGGACGGGCTTTGTGTTAGCTCACATGGCTGGAAACCTACTGATTTTCGTAGGCCCCGACGCTTACAACTCTTACGGACATGCTCTGACTAGCGGAAAAATTATTTATGTCGCTGAGGCCGCACTTATCCTTACGATTATTTTGCACGTTTTTTTAGGCGTTAATTTAGCCATTAAAAACTGGTCAGCACGGTCGAAAGGTTATGCCAAACAAGGTGGACGCGAAAAA
>JAYWDA010000231.1:0-2306 GCA_043780105.1 Pseudobdellovibrionaceae bacterium
CCAGGCTTCAGACTGAGTCCAACACTAAACAGACCGTGATCCTTCAAAGAAAAATGATAAGCGTCTGCAGAAGTTGCCAATTGCGATTGGTAAACCAAGCGCTTGTGCAGTCTCGACGAATTTCCTGAACCCAAAATATAGGACGCTAAATCTAAAGCGTACATATCCTCATGACCTTGTGGGAGTCCTTGGAAGGCAACATCGACGCTGATATTTTGAACTTCTTGTCGGACGAAAGCATTATTTTGAACCGTCTGCGTAGGCTCTTTGGGCTGATTTTGGACTGGGACTTCTTTGTAAACCAACTGTCCATAATATTTTTCAACCAAACTTTTAGCTGTTGATGTTTTAAAATCACCGGCAATAACTAGGACCGCATTATTGGGGACATAATATTGGCTATAAAATTTTCTTAAGGTTTCAACGTTATAATTTGAGATATCTTTCATTGTTCCAATCACAGGCCATTTATAGGGATGAACTTTAAAAACATTCGCCATGGTGGTTTCAAAAAGAACGCCTCGTGGATTATTATCAACCCGCCAGCGACGCTCCTCTTTAACAACATCTCTTTCACTTAAGAGGTCTTGCGGATTCAGTGCCAGAGATGACATACGGTCTAATTCAATATCCATGATCATTTCAAGTTTAGACGCTGGCAGGTTTTGATAAAAGCCGGTGTAATCGAAAGTTGTAAAGGCATTATGCTGAACGCCATTCTCATTCATCACCTGATCGAATTGTTTTCCTGAGTATTTCTTGGCCCCTTTAAACATCATATGTTCCAGCATATGCGCAGCCCCGGTGACGCCTTCCGCTTCATCACGGGAGCCAACCTTGTACCACGTATGATAGCTAATAATAGGAACCGTGTGATCTTCCAGGAGCAAAACAGTGAGCCCATTTTTGAGTTTAAATTTTGTGACTGGGAGCGAGATCCGAAGATCTTGGGCTTGTGAAAGGATCGACCAAAGAAAAATAAGTAGGAAATGTTTCATTAAGACTCCTGAGTATTAGGCTCAAGGGTCTATTATAAAAGTTATTGCACGATAAATTCACTGAAATAAATATCTTTTACGATGCCTTTTTTCAGAATCCCATTAATTTCGGTCGAGATACTTTGTTTCAGGAATAATTTTCCCTGGATGCTTTCTAAATCACCAAAGGCCTGCTCGTTAAGAATTCTTACGATACGATCACGGGCTTTAGCCCTGTTTTCAGTGTTGATAACCTCTTCAAAACCATCTTTTCCCAGCATTTCTAGATTTACTTCCAGTCGAATAGTCCTTTTCGGCTCGCCGCCCAAGTTCACTGTGAATTTATCCATCGTGTAAATAAAGGGCTCTTTCACTTCACTTTCAGTTGAAGCTAATCCTCGATGAAGCTGCTCTTCGGTGATTTTCGGGCTTTCCCAACCTATGGTCGAGGCATAAGTTAAATACGCTCCTCCGCCAGACACGGCCAAGCACAAAGTTGCTCCCAGAATTTGAAGTATCGCGCCCATGTTGCGACTTTTTGCTGGTGCGGGTTTTACTTCTTCTGCCATAACCACCTCGATCTATAAATTCTATCGGTGAACCCGACTGAAGTCTTAAGACCTAAAAGCTTGGATTTTTAGACTTTATCCTGGTACTTTTGTCGAAGGTCTAGACAGTCGAGGTTTCTCAATTTGAGATTTCGGGTTTCAGGCCAGTGAGTTTTCGACCGATGTCTAAAAAGACAAAAAATAGGAAATTCCATTGAGATTCTTAGCCTTGATCAGTCTTATTCTTTTTTCAAATTTGGCTTCGGCTGAAGAGACGGTATCGCCGGCGCCTGAACTTTTACCTGCTGACCTTTTGCAAATTTCCAGCACTGAGGCTTTTTCAAAATATGTTTTTTTAGTAGATAAGAAAGATCGCAAGCTGATGATTTTTGAACGCAGTGGTGAAACTTTAAAAAAAATTGATGAAGTTCCTGCTGATATTGGAAAAAATGACGGCAATAAAACAAAGGCCAATGATCACAAGACACCTGAAGGAATTTATTTTTTTCATTCCAAACTTTCGCAGCCTCAGATTCCTTTCAAAATGTATGGAAAAATGGCCTTTACGACGAATTATCCAAATCTATTTGATCAGCGGGCCCACAAAACTGGTTCAGGAATTTGGCTGCATTCCATTCCTGAAGAAACGGCGCTGACTCGCGGTTCGCGCGGCTGCGTGGTGATTCGAAATAATGTTTTAGAAAAAATCAGCAATTACATTAAATTGGATGAAACGCCGATGATCATTTATGATCAAGTCGATTACATCACAAAAGATGAG
>JAYWDA010000232.1:0-5466 GCA_043780105.1 Pseudobdellovibrionaceae bacterium
TCTGGTGTCATAGGACTTATAGGCTTACCAAAGTCTGAGACTGTGTGCAACTCTGGCTTTGACAAAGGCTCTTGAAGAATGGAATTTGAAGAAAGTGGCATATCTACCCCAGGTCTATCGAAAGCTAGTGGTTTTAGCGTTGGGCGGCGTGTTCTTTCACACGTTCACCCGGCTGACTTTTCTTTTATGGAACTGGAAAGAATATTCGAATTTAAAATTTATTGAAATTGGGTTCGCTTTTATTGAGGGCCTGCGCTTTGATTTATCGGCCACAGCAACTTTTTTAGTGCCTGCGGTTCTCGTCGGGTTAGTTTTAAAACCTGTGATTTCGAAGCGTGCTTTAAATAGCCTTATTTTTATCAGTTTTTTCATTTTTTTAATTCCGGCCTTAGCTCTGAATTTTATTGATATCGAAATGATCAATTTTGTAGGACGCAGGTTTTCCTGGAGTACGCTGTTTATTTTCCGAGAAGTGGGCGGCAAAGGGACAGGTTATTTTAAAGATTACGGCGCCATGATTATTTTTGTCCTTTTGGTTTTAGGTTTGGTCACCTGGCTGATTAAATATTGGATTTTTACCGTTAGTGAACAAGGGCCAGAGGAAAAATCTAACCTAAAAAAACATTACGCCTGGGGCTTTTTATTTTCGATCGGCATGGTGATCTCAGTCAGGGGCGGCTTGCAGCTAAAGCCACTCAGTTTTACCCATGCACAAATTTTTGCCTCGAGCTGGCTGAATAATCTGGTGATGAACTCGTCTTTTTCTGTGATTAAAAGCGCCAAGCAAGAGCCGTTAACAAAGTGGCATTTTTTTGAAAACGAAAATCAGCGTCTGGGGTTTTTGAATGGATCCTTGCTAGGGCCCAGCCTGATAGAAGGGTTACGTCCAAGCAGTCCTCAAAACGTCGTAATTATTATTTTAGAAAGTTTTAGCCTTGAGTACATGGGGAAAATTAACGGGGATCAGGGCTACACCCCCTTTTTAGATAGCCTGGCTGAAAAGTCTTTATTTTTCTCGCGGGCTGTTGCGAACGGGCGACGTTCCATTGAGGGTGTACCGGCTGTGTTGACCGGCATTCCAACCCTGATGGACGAGCCTTTTATTACCTCGGCTTTTGCTGGCGATAAAATTATAAAGCTTCCAGAAATTTTAAAGTCCAAAGGTTATCACACCAGCTTTTTTCACGGTGGGCAGAACGGTACGATGTATTTTGATTCTTTCACTCAAGGGTTAGGAATTGAAAATTATTTTGGCGCGCGCGAATATCCTAGGGCCGAAGATTATGACGGAACCTGGGGCATCTATGACGGGCCCTTTTTTCAGTTTTTTGCCGAAAAGTTGACCTTATTTCCCCAGCCTTTCTTTTCAGCCATTTTTTCTCTGAGCAGTCACCAGCCGTATAAAATCCCGGATCAACTTCAGCACCAGTTTTTAGACGGCCCCTTGCCCATTTTAAAAGCCGTGGCCTACGCTGACGATAGTTTAAAGAAATTTTTTGAAAAAGCGGCGCAACAATCATGGTATCATAATACTTTGTTTGTGATCACCGCCGACCACACGCAGATGAGCTACCGAAAAGATTTTAAAAACGATATTTCAAGATACCGAATTCCGATTTTGTTTTTTCATCCGGGCCAGAAATGGCCTCAGAATTTAGACACGGAAAGCATCGTCCAGCAGATCGATATTCCATCCAGTATTTTGGATTACTTAGGAATTCAAACCGCCGAAATAAACCCGCTGACCCAGTCTGTATTTATTCCGGGCGATAAGACGGCCACCGTCGAAAGCGAAGGGAAGTATTTTTTGATCGCAAAAGATTATTTTCTTGATTGGTCCCCTGGCAAAACAGAAGAAATGTTTGCGACAGAAGACGTGTTTCAAGCGCGTCCTTTAATGGAACCTAGTGAAAGAAAAGCCTTATTATTTAATAAGTTGAAAGCCGAAATTGAGTTTCACAATAACGGCTTGTTAGAGAATCGATTGCTGATAAAATCCACGCGTTAAGCCGCCGCCACTAATTTTGCACCACAGTCGCCGCAGAACTTCTGCACCGGCGTTGTCGCAGCCGCGCACTGCGGACAAACAGGACCTTCGTTTTTTTTCTTTTTCACTTCTTTTTCGTTCATATCAACGAAACCTTTTTCATTCCATTTGTCGATTTCACGAATGATTTTCCAAGTGAAGAAAATATTTTTATAATCTTTGATTTCATATTCTAGTTTAACGCCCTGGCCTTCGACATTGCGGCGTTTGGCCATGATGCCTTTTTGTTCTAAGCGTAAAAGATGATCGTTATTCAAATTGATGCCGGATTCGTTTTTAATCAGTTCTTGGACTTTATTAAAATCCAGGCTGACCACTCCGAAGCGATCGGCTTCCGTTCCTTCTGCGGCTTTAATAAACAGCTCTAGAATATTAGCACAAAATTCATCGTACTTAATCAGATCGCCTTTTCCTGGCTTATAAAAATAGTATTGGTAGAATTCAAAAAAGGCTTCAACGACGCTGATGTCGTAAAAAATAACTTGCTGTAAAACATCGGGCCCATCTGGATCCTCTGGGGATTTTCCCATGACGTGTTCGGCCAGCTTTAGTTTCACTAGGATATTAATGGCTTGTTCAAGACGCTTTGGAGATTCTCCCAGAACTCTTTGGGCATAAGATTTCATCACGGTCCATTCGACCTCAAGCTTGCCATCTTTTTGCTTTTCACCTTTATGACTTCCAGCAAAAAAGATCGCGCTAAAAACCTTAGGCACAGCTTCTTCGGGGCAGGGGCTTGAATCTTTTTCCATTCTGGCGCTGCGGACTTCGCTGATCGCTTGTTTCATTCGATCAGCTAAACTTTTAATCACCATTTTTAAAAATTGCGGAGCGCCTTCGTATTGTTGCTTAAAAATTTCAGCAGGGATTTCAAGGACAGCTGTTTCGACCGTCGCCACAGCGGATGTCGTATGAGTATTTTGTCCGGCAATCACGCCTTCGCCCAAAACCTGATTAATTCCCAGTTGAAAAAGATCGATATTTTTTTTACCGCGAATCAAGCACTGATTGACCGCGCCTTTTTGGATAAAAATAACATTTGAAATTTTATCGCCGTCTTTAAAAAGGACTTCGCCTTTTTTGTAAATCTTCTGATTCGACATTTTTCACCTCAGGAATTGGTCAGTTCTTCTTCGGAGAAAATCGAGGAGTAACGCAGAGCTAGTAAAGGAATTCTGGCCAAACATCCAGGTCTCGTGTAGGTTCTAAAAATCCATGGAGTATTATTTCAGTCCAGCTCCCCCAGAGCATCAAAAACGGGAAAAAGCCAAAGCTCGTGATCTGCGCAAAACCCAATGGTGGAAGAATCAGATTGGCCGGGGCATTTGCCATTACTGTGAGCAGAAAACAAAAACCTCGGAATTAACCATGGATCATTTGTTACCCATCGTTCGGGGTGGGAAGTCGGATAAAAGAAACTGTGCGCCGGCTTGTAAGGCCTGCAACAACGAAAAAGGGTATAAAACTTTAGCAGAATGGACTTTTGAGAAAAATGAGGGCAAGCCTCTTTAACGCAGGGCTCTACATCGAGTCCTTGCTAAAACTCTTTCAGGTCTTGTTAATCTAAGGTGTGTTGTTCGTTCGCAAAACATAAAGGGATCGGTCCAGTGAGTAAGATTACAAAAAGCAGTACAGCCGAGTATTTTGCAAAGAATCTTCAGCAGGTGGGTTTTTCCTCTCCTTTGAAAGCCGTTTTAACGACTTTGAAAGAAGCGGTCGATAACTCCCTAGATGCTTGCGAAGTGTCTGAAATTCTTCCAGAACTTTCAATTGAGATCAGCAAAGTCGGCATCGGTTCGACCAAAAATACAGATTTAATTAAAATTATTGTCGAAGACAATGGTCCTGGTATTGATCCAGAAGATTTGGCCAAAGTTTTCGGCGAATACTTAGCATCTTCTAAATTTGGTCGTGGCCAATGTTCACGGGGACAGCAAGGGATTGGAATTTCAGCGGCCACTACTTGGGCTCAGATGACCAATGCTCGTGGTGTCACCGTCATGAGCAAAACGCCAAAGATGCGTAAAGCCATCAAAGCGCAAGTCGATGTTGATATCAAAACCAACACCGGAATTATTCGAAATAAAGAAAGTTTAGATTGGAATATAACTAGCGGCACTCGCGTTGAATTTATCATGGATGGAAGAATTCAGATGAACGGCGACGGCGGAATTGTGACTTATATTGAGGGCACTGTTTTAGTAAATCCTCATTTAACGATTCGCTATAAATTAGTTGATAACGACTGGGTTACTATTGAAAGAGTCAGCAATGAGGTTCCAGAAATTCCAGGGGCGACGTTGCCTCATCCTCATACTTTTAAATTAGGTGAATTTATCACTCACTCGCATTTGTACGGAAAAGTCAGTTTAGCAAAATTTTTAACAACTGGTTTTTCACGAGTGAATGACCAAGCCTTAAAGGACTTTGTTAAAAACGGTTTACCAAAAGGTTTACTGGATAAATCAGTGACAAGTTTATCAGAGGCGCACTTTAAAACTGTCTATGCAGCTGTGCAAAAAGCCGAGCTGATGGCTCCGTCGACAAAATCAGTTTTAACAATAGGCGAAGACGCTTTATCAAAAAGTATTCAGCGTTTGGGTGAAATCGATTTCTTTTCGGTGGTCGCAAGAAAGCCAACGATTTGCGATTTTAAACCAGTTTCGGTGGAAGTCGCTTTAGCTCGATTTAAAAATCGAAATTTAGAAGCTGATGAGCCTGTTCAGTTACTGCGTTTTGCGAATCGTGTGCCATTGCAGTTCGATAAATCAGGTTGTGCCATCACAGGTGCGATTGATTCTGTGAACTGGAAATCTTATGGTTTGCAACAGCCCAAGAAATCCCTGCCAATTGGTCCTTATGTTTTTGCGATCAGTGTAGTTTCACCATTTATTAAATTTAAAAATGCGTCCAAAGAAACGATTGATGCGTCCGATGACTTAGTTGAAGAAATTCGCCGGGCTGCGATGCAAGCCGGTCAAAAACTTTCACGGCATATTAAAAAAGAATTTAAGGAAGCCGATTTAGAGAGAAAACTAGCTCATATCGAGGCATTTGGTCCGATCTTGGTGGATAAGTTAGCTGAAATTGTTGGCGCCAATGACGCTCGGAAAAAAAGAGCCCAAGAGGGTTTAAAGAAAATCTTAGGACGCGATTCAAAAGAGGCCATCAGCCAGTTTGAAGATGCTGTTGGCAAACTGAATGCGCAAAATAAAAAGCAGGCTAAAAAATCAGGTGGCAGTGAAGAGCCTTCTGAATCCGAGCTTGAAGTGATCGAAGAAATTGTGGTTGCGCCCAAAACTAAGAAAAAATTAACATCTAAGAGAGTATAGGTAAATTATGGCAGGCGGCGGAAGTGGTCATTTCATAAAAATTCGTGAACTGAAACTTGATATCCCGACAGAGGCAAAGCGTCTGGC
>JAYWDA010000233.1:0-4922 GCA_043780105.1 Pseudobdellovibrionaceae bacterium
GCCACCCCTTGCACACTTTTGCCGTTTATAAAGGGGCATGGACCCTTTATCGAATGGGAAAATTCCAACAAGCTTTGGGTTATATTGAAAGTATCATTCGTACAGGAAAATCAGAGAATGCCGCAGAGTTAGCAACAAAAAAAGCGGTCAACAGATCTAAACTTGAAATCGAAGCCGTTCGTGACCTGGTGGTGTTTTATGCGGCGATAGGAACCGCAGAAAAGGCTGAAGCCTATTTTACCGAATTGGTTGGCGGCGACATGGCCTTGCAAATGGAAAAGTTGGCCTCGTATTATGCTGAGCGTGGAAATAAGGAATCGGCAAGTTACCTTCTGAAAAATTTAATAGCAAAAGACCCGATCGGGCCGAAAGCCTTTAATTATCAGTACCAAATCGTGCAGTACTATTTTTACGCAAAAAATTCACCGCGTTTTAAAGAAGAACTTTATAGATGGGTGAAAGACTACGATTCGAAAAGCGTGTGGTATCAAGCCAACGCCGCTAATAAAGAGTTAGTCACTAATTCATATAAGCTTCGAGAAACAACATTAAAAAATTATGCTCTTCAGCAGCATCAAACGGCTCAAAATTCTCGGACGCCATTTTCTCAAGGTCAGGCTAACGATGCTTACCAGCTTTACCTGGCAACATTTATGGATGCGCCCGCCATTGGTGATATGCACTTCTATTACGGCGAACTGCTCTACGATATGAATAAGTATGATGAAGCAGCGACCCAGTACAATTGGGTCGTCGAAAATGCCAAGCAAAACAAATTTTTCAGTAAAGCGGCTTCAAACTTAATTCACGCTGTGGAAAAAGGTGTGCCTTCGGACAAAGAGCTTAGTAAAAAATTGGGCACTTCCGTTGATCCAGTACCTTTGGATCCAAAAGAAGAAAAATTTATTAAGGCTTCAAAATGGTATTCATCAAATTTTCCAACAGCAGAAAAAAACCCAGAAATTCAATTTCGAATCGGCCGCCTTTACTATCAGCACAACTATTTTGACGAGGCACATGATATTTTTAAAAATATTGTAAAAAATTATCCCCGCAGTAAATACGCTGAGTATTCAGCAAATCTAATCTTAGATATTTACAGTCTGAAAAAAGATTATGTGGGCCTGGAAAAAACAGGAACAGAACTTCTTTTAAATCCTGCGATCTCTGATTCAAAAGCAGGTGCAGATATCCGTGAAGTCTTAGAGAAAGCGAGCTTCAAAAAAGCGCAAGATTTAGAAAACTCAAAAAACTTTTCTGAAAGCGCTGCTCAGTATGAAAATTTTGCGAAGCAAAATCCCAAGTCAGAATTAGTCACTCAGGCAGAGTTCAATGCGGCCGTGAATTATGAAAAGGGCGGGCAAAACGGTTTGGCACTGTTGAGTTATCAAAAAGTAGCGAATTCGAAGTCTCAAGACCATAAGGATTTAAAACTGAAATCGAAAAGACTGTCGGCCAAACTTTTGCAAGATGCAGGACAGTTCGAAGATGCAGCGCGACTGTTTAAAGAAGTGGCCCACGAAGATATGAAAGATCCTTTGGCCGCCAATTTAATTTTTACGTCAGCCGTCCTTTTTGAAGTAGCAGGCAAAAATGATGAGGCCTTGCGCGCTTATGATGAAGTTTTAAAAACTAGCAAAAAAAATCAAGATCATTCTGAAGCTCTTTTTAGTATTGCGCAGATTCATCGCAAAGCAGGGCATAAAAAATTAGCGATCGAACATTTTGAGGAATTTATCGAAATGGGACGCGGCGATTCAGGTAAAATTATAGAGTCTCAGTTCCGATTGATGGAGCTTTATCAGTCGCAGCGGAAGTTGGATGAGTCTGAAAAATGGCGAGCTAAAGTTTTAAGTTCGTACCGTAGATTGCCGGCGGCAAAGCGCAAGGGCGTTGCCAATTTTCCTGCAAAAGCGCGTATGAAAGATGCCGAAGAGGCCATCGCGAAATACAAGGCAATTAAGCTTTCAACGGATCCAGCTAAATTAAAAAGGTCCATTGATGAGAAGCTGCAGGCTTTAAAGGAAGCAAACAAGATTATTAAAGATGTGATTGATTATGACAGCGCAGACGAAATTATTTCTGGATTAGCGCTTTCGGGACAGGCTTACCAGCATATGGGTGACAGCCTGATCAAAGCACCAGTTCCCAAAGGATTCAGTGCTGAAGATCAAAAAATGTACAAAGAAAAAGTTGATAAAGAGTTAGCTCAGCCTCAGTTCAAACAAGCCCGTGAAAGCTACCAAAAAGCTGTTGAAAAAGCATGGGAGCTTGAGGCTTTTCCTGAGTCCTACCATACAGCTTTGGATTATATGAATAAGGTAGATCCAAAGTCTTATTATGACGGTGGTGAAGTGGGGATGGATAGCCATCTTGTGAATTGGATGACCAAATGAAAAAGCTTGTTCTTGTAGCCGTCACATTTGTAATGATCTGTTGTGCTTCAAAGCCTAAGCCCGCAAACCATGACGAGGATGTTGCCACTGGCGACGACTCCAATGTCAGCGAGGCAGCGCCATCTGCAGAAAAGCCCATGGCGACGTCAACGGTCTCTGCTGTTCCTAAAGAAACGCAAAAAGCCACTGCGAATTTGTTAGATGAAGCCATCCGCTCACAGAGTGATGAAAAGATTTTAAAGGCGGCAACACAAGCTTTGTTGCAAAACTCGTCGGATGCGAAAGCACTCAACGCACTGGCGCTTTATAATTATAAAAAAGGCAAGTTGCCAACGGCTCGATATCTATTAAATAAGGCGGTGCAACTGCAACCTTCCGCTGAAATTTACAACAATTTGGGCGTTGTTCATTTGGCCTTAGAAGAAAACCGCGAAGCCTTGCAGGCCTTTCGTCAAGCTTTCAGCATTAATCCCCAAGACGGTGTGATCGCTGCAAATCTGGGCGCCATTTTTGTCGATCAAAGAAATTATAGCAAAGCGGTTGTCGCTCTAGAGACCGCTTATCAAAAAGGCTTGCGTGATTTTCGTGTTCTTAATAATTACGCGATCGCGCTGACGGCCACGGGCAAAGGCTTACAAGCGCAAGCGCTTTACGAAAAGGCACTGAAAGATCAAAGCAATAATAAAGACCTTCTTTTCAACCAAGCCGTTTTGTTGGTCGAAGTCCTTAAAAAATACAAAGAAGGGTCTGAGGTTTTAAACAGACTAAAGTTTGTAGGCGGGTCCCCAGAACAGAGGTCTCGGATAAAGGACTTGGAGAATAAGGTTAAGATAGGTTTACAATAGAACATGGCTAGCCAATTTGGAGTTCCAGTTATGAAACGGCTTATTAGTGTCATTAAAATTTTACTTGTCGTGACTCTATTTGGAGTCAGCGCTTTGGCTGAAGACAGCGGGAAAAAGCCCAAAGAGAGGCGTGCGACTTTGAATTTTGAAGATGAATTAGTTGAAGGAAGTTCTCAGAAGCCGGATATGTTTTATTTATTTCAGAAGAAAAATTTTAATTATCGCCGGCTGATTAAATTACGAGAAAATTTTATTCCCGAGATGCGAAAAACGACTGAAGATATGCAACGAGTTCGGGGGGAAAATTGAAATCTCCAGTGATCTTAAGAGTCTTTAAAAACAATCAACTTCTAGAAGTGAAACAGTTTGAACAAAATCAAATTGTTCTTGGGCAAGATGCTGAGGTTCATTTAGATTTAAAAGGTGAAGGCGTTTCTGCGATCCATTGCCTCATCGAAATGCGCGATGGTGGTTATTATATTTCCGATATGGGATCCCAAACGGGAACTTTTAAAAATGGTCAGGCTGTTTTAGACTCAAGCCTTTCCTCTGGCGATGAAATCGGTATTGGTCCTTACAAAGTGGTTTTCTTTTTTGGTGTGCCGAAACCAGCTGTTGCTAGCGCTACACCGACACCTTCCGTAAAAGCACCTGAACCAAAACCGAAAGCGCCTGCGGCGAAGCCCATTGTTAACGCGCCGGCATCTGCACCTGCCGCAAGTAAAGCAAGTTTTAATATAAATCTTCCTGTTCCCCGAAGAGAAGAGCCTAAGGCTTTTCTAAAACCTGAAATTCGCAGTCCCTCATCACGCACAACTTCTTCTAAGAAAAATAAAAAAACTTTTGCCCCAGCCAGTGAAGTAACTGATTTAAAAAAATATTTAACGCCCGGTAAGGGTCAAGTCGTTGAAGTGATTGTCGCTTGGGAAGAGCGCATCCTAACAACTTATCACTTTAAAGCTCAAGGATTGGTTCGTGTTGGGCCTGGCGAAAATTATCAGATATCTCTCCCTGCTGGAGCAATGTCTAAAGGGTGGCCGCTGCTTGAAATCTCTGGAGGCGTGCGTGTTGCTGTCACCGAAGAAATGGGTTTTGAACTTATTCATTCTCAAGGCAATAAGGATTTGGCTGATGTTATTAAATCTGGTAAGGCCACAAAAAATCCTAAGGGAATTTTTGTTCGTTTAGATCAAAACGAAATGATTTGCCTGAGCTTAATGGGCGGCAAAATCCAACTTTTTGTTCGTTATGCGCCACAAGCTCCGGTTGTTCCGCTTATTCCAGCCTTTTTATTAAGTGGTCCCGAGCTGACCGCTGTCATCATGGCCTTAGTGATTGCGGGGCTTCTTGCTTTCTACATTTCTGTGACAATGCCAACAGAAGACATGGCAAAAACAGAAGAGGAAATGCTGAGGACCGCGCAAATTATTTTTACGATTCCACCAAAAGTTCCTGCTGTAAAGCCTCCGCCACAAGAACCTCAACCGCCGAAGCCTTCAGAGACTCCGCCAGAAAAAGTAAAAGTAGGGGAAGTAAAACAGGAAAAACAAAAGCAAGGTCAGCCTTCTCAGCAAAAGAAAGCAGCTAAAAATGCAATGGCGGGTCGGGCTGCTGAAGTAGCGCCAATTCCAAATTCGCAAAATCGTCCCAAGAAATTCACGTCGACCAAACAAGGTGGAGC
>JAYWDA010000234.1:0-4317 GCA_043780105.1 Pseudobdellovibrionaceae bacterium
AACTGAAAAACAAATTCCTGTTATGAAAGATGTCTTTGCCAATTTTGTCGGAGATTATAAAGCGCCTCGATTCCCAGGCGAGCTTGATCTTCCGAAAGCTCTTCGTGGTGAAAAAATTTATAATAACTCTTGCATGAAGTGTCATGGTCAATATTCCGCGGGTATTGATCAACCTCATCTTATCAGCTATCCCAATAAATTAATTCCTGTGGATAAAATTGGAACAGACCCAACGCGTTTGCAGGTTCTAGATAGTAAGTTTCAAGAAAAGACCAAGAACTACTGGTTGACTCGAAAAATTCAAGTGATCTACCGGGATGGATATATGGCGCCGATTCTTTCGAATCTTTGGTCAACAGCTCCTTATTTACACAATGGTTCGGTTCCTACTTTATGGGCCCTTATGAATCCTCAAGAGCGACCAACGACGTTCTATACTGGCGGGCATTCACTGGATTTTGAAAAAGTAGGAATTATTTATCACGAAGGCGAAGCTCCCTATAGCAAACCAGTTCTTTTTGACTCCGGCGTTCGTGGATTTTCAAACAAAGGACATGAACGGCCCTTCGATACGATGACATCGGATGAAAAGTGGGACCTTATTGAATATCTGAAGACGCTTTAACAAGCTTCGAGCCGGCCTGCGCCTCAATCAGAGAAGTCACTTCCGAGATCAGGCTGGTTTTCAATTCGATCATGTGGCGATATCCAATAATAGGAACATGAAATAGAACGAAAAACGGAGAGCTTTCACCAAATCGACAGATGTAAGACATCTCGTTTTTTTCCAAAATATCCACAACTTGTTCATAAAGCTCAATTTCTTCATGGGAAAGCCTCGCTAATTGATCCGGCGAGGACAAAATATCTTTGATGTCTAAGATATTCAGCAAATGAGTGCTATTTTTTTTAAAAAGGCCGCTAATTCCTTCGGCGTTATAAGTAGGCAAATCAGACTTTCTAAGAACTTTCTTATCAAGGCGACCAAAAAACTGGTCAATATTTCTAAGAAACAAAACCACTTTATCCTTTTCAGCTCCATTGACGGCTTTAACAAACCCATAGAAATCTTCTTCCCCGTCCAACTGTTTGACCGTGTCGCTAATCTTAAAAATAAGACTGATCGAAAAGAAAAGAGTAAATAGCCGTCCCGTGATTTGCAAAGACCAATCCTGTACAAGGTAAACGGCTGCAACGGTCAAAAGCCAACTGAAAAGAAGTGTCTTCAGCATCATAAAGACAAAATGGCGTCGACGACGATACAACGCCTGATTGTACAAAGAAACATAAGTGAATAAAAGAACACCCAAAACCCCAAAGCGGGGCAGGCCTTCAATTTTATAAGTTGTGATATCCGAAAGCAAAAGTGGCACCATCAAAAATACAGAAAATATGTTCAAGTCGATCATTGGATTTTCAACCAATGTGTAGTCACTGCGTTTACGATTAAGGCAAATAAATGCGGTCACTGCGGCATCGATAAAAAGAAAAACTCCAAAGGCCATCAGGTGAGATCGATCCCCAGGCAAATAACCTGCAATGGCATCTGCAATAAAGATCAGAGTTCCTAAAGTAATAAATACTTTGAACCACAAAGGAAAATGTCTTCGCAAAAGGATTTCGAAATAGATACAAATACAAAAAACCACAAGAAGAGCAAAAACGTAAACCACCGGAGATAAGGTCGCATCGTGCAAGGCAAACACAGGAATTCTAAAAACCATCATGCAGAAAAAAAAGATCAAAATATTTTTTAGAGCCTTCTCAAGCGGAATAAGGCAGTCCGTTGAAACTAGACTTTTTATTACAGGAAATAGTCCCATGGCGCAAAGAAGAGATAAAAAAGCATCGAAAAAGGTTAGATTTGCTGGGGTCATTGGTTTTTACCTTTTCGTGATCGCAACACTCCCATACGCTGATCAGGCGTGAACCATTGGATCACGGGAATCAGCGAAACTTCGATCAGCGTAAAAATCATTTTATATAAGATTGTTAAAATAGAGTCCTTTGGGATGGAATGAATCATATATTGATAATAGGTTTTGATCGTCATTTGGCCGATTTGAAGAAAATCATCCCCACGGGAATAATCTAGTTGGTCTTTGCAGAAATTATTAAAAATATCGTTACGATGTTTGGCGGTCTGTTCAAATGTTTTTTTCAGATTATCGGATCCACCGGTGTAAGAATTTTTTAAGACAAAATTTTCTTCATCAAATTCCGCCTCGGGCCCGACGCCAAAAACAGCTCGATGCTTTGTTTCAATTTCTCGAGCTAAAATAAGATGGTCATAACTTCGGCGAGTTTTTTCAATAGGGTTAGGAAAAACATTTCCAAAGGCTTCTGCCACATTTCCCAAAACCGAGGGTACTTGGGTGACATTGCTGACCCAAACTGGTTGAAAGCAATTCTTAAAAAATAAAAGAAATGTTGTTAAGCCATACAGAACCCATGACAGCCCTTTAGCGCGGTAATTGGGATCTACAACAACAAGCCCCAAATGAATGACGGTTTCGGGTCGCCCCCGAATAATACAGCTCATCAACGTTAGCGCATTAAAGGCAAAAGGCCGCCCGGTCGCCTTATCGTAAATTAAAGTTATAACAACTTGATTTAAAGTTTCGCCGTTACCACTAAGAACTCCGTAGTCAAGACGGCCAACCTTCAGAGTTTCGACCACTGTCTCCAGATCACTCAGTAGGGTTTTCTTTTCATCTTCAGACATCCAAAGTCCCGGCCGCTCGTACACGCGGGTGAAGGTCGTTGATGACGATTCAATCCGCAAATTAATATAAGCTCGGCGAAATTTTAGGATTCGAAACATAGTCTCTCATTTTACCCCGGAGAGGGAAACTCACAACAAATGGTTAATGAGCTAGACCGATCCTCTGGGTAAAAGTCTTGTGTCTGGATAGGAGAATCTTAATATAAGCTACAGCCCATAAAAATCGAACACCCTGTTTGCGATCTGGAACTCTTCTTCCAAATCTAATGGATCTTCGGGCATACAGTGCGGCTCTTCTTTTGATTTTACGTGCATGCCTTTTAATTTTTTACTGGCGTCTTGCCAGTAGCGTTTCTGCCATTCAGGATTCGTTATTCGAAAAAACAACTCACTTAAGTCAAGGCCACGGGTCACGGCCAATTGATTCATTTTCTTTTGGCCAGGAAAAATATAATCCACGGCTTTTAAGATATCTTCAGGATTAACCATCTCTAGCAAAAGATAGGTCGAGCAAAGCAGCACTAACAAATATTTTCGGTATTCTGCTTTTGGTTTCTTCGACCATTGATCAGTTCCACCCGTACGATAAATCACTTTCATTCGCTCAAATACAGGCGAAATCTTTTTTCCCAATTGATCGCCCAAAGCAAGATCCAAGGTGACGACCAAGCTTTCTGCGAAGTTTAAATAGCGAGACAGATCTCGTTCTTCTGACGGGGCTGGCGGAAGAAGTCGCCAGATCACACGATGATTTTGTTCGTGAAACAAAGAAATTTCGTTAAATCTTGAGAGGGCTTCTAGTTCAGCCTGAGGATCAGAAACATCATGCGCATAATCTTTAAACCAGGTCAGCTCCGTGAAGGAGGGAGAAAATTCAATCTCATCTTTAAAAAGATCTTGCGCACTTAAAGAACGCATTGTGGAACAAACTTTAGCGGAATAAATTCCACCTAAAGAAAGATAGAGTTTTCGACTTTGACGATACAATGGACTTGCACTCAGCAACTGATGGTCGAAGGGGTATTCACTTAAGACGTGCTTCTTATGTTTGCTAAAAGTTTGCAGCTTGGAAAGTTGTTGAAGATCCTTTAGAAAAAAATCGACGTTCGTTTGAGATTTGCGTTGAGGTGATTTTTTTGGCTTGCTCATCGCTGGACCACATACTGGCTGCGGTCGCCACGAATCTGCGGTAATGTCACTCCATTCACCGCCCGTTTTCCTAGGGCTATCACCATCACAATATCTGAAGATTGCGAAAGATTTAATAATTTTCGGATTCGAGTAGAATCCATTCCTTCCATCGGACAGGAATCATAGCCCTGAGCTGTTGCCGCAAGCATTAAGTTTTCGCAAGCCAAAGCCGTTGATTTTATGGCCCAAATTCTTAAGTCTTGGTGACTGGTCGGCTCGCGCATCATTGGTTTTTTTAATCCGATGAGAAAAAAGATGATTTTCTTTACAAAACCTAAAGAACTGAACCAGCCTTGCTGATACATGATGGGCACTAATTTGCGGTAATAGTGCCAGGCCGCCTTGGAAATCTTTTCGCCCGCAGTTTCTTTCGCCGCTAATTGTTTTAACATATCTGCACC
>JAYWDA010000235.1:0-4513 GCA_043780105.1 Pseudobdellovibrionaceae bacterium
CGTAACTTTATGATGAATGAAATGGAGCCGGGAGACGAAGTTCTGTTCTACCACTCTAACGCCGAGCCTCCGGGTATTGCTGGACTTGCTAAAGTTTCAAAAAAAGCGGCTGCTGATCAAACACAATTCGACAAAAAATCAGAGTATTTTGACCCTAAAGCCACGCTAGAAAATCCGCGCTGGCAGTGTGTTGAGCTGACTTTTTTAAAAAAATTTAAAAATTTTATTCCCCTGGCCGAAATCAAATCGACAGCCGCTTTAAGTAAAATGATTTTGCTTCAAAAGGGCAGCCGTCTTTCCATTCAACCAGTCACGCTGGCTGAATTTGAATTTATTAAAAAGATGGGTCAATGAGTCGTCTTTTTCTAGCCCCCATGGAAGGCGTCACCGACTGGGTGATGCGAGATATTTTGACCAATATTGGCGGCATCGACCAATGTGTGACTGAATTTTTGCGAGTGACCACTCAGCTCCATTCAAAAAAAGTTTTCTACAAATGGTGCCCTGAACTTCACACCGGATCAAAAACCAGATCCGGCACGCCAGTTTTTATTCAGCTACTAGGCGGACAAGCCGAACCCTTAGCAATGAATGCAGCCCGAGCTGTTGAATTAGGGGCGTTAGGAATCGATTTAAATTTCGGTTGTCCTGCAAAAACCGTCAACCGTCACGACGGCGGTGCGAGCCTCCTAAAATGTCCCGACCGAATTTTTAAGATCGTTAAAACCGTGCGCGAAAGTGTCCCCCAGGGGGTACCGGTCACAGTAAAAATCAGACTTGGTTGGGATGATCCCAGCGCATGTCTTGAAACTTCACAAGCCGCTGCCGATGCTGGTGCCACTTGGCTCACCGTCCACTGTCGGACCAAGGTGGCAGGTTATAGGCCGCCCGCACATTGGGAATGGATTCCACGGATTCAGGAAAAAATTAATATCCCGGTGATTGCTAACGGCGATATCGCAACAGTCGAAAGTTTTATCAAATGCCGGGAAGTTTCTGGTGCCACCCAATTTATGGTCGGCCGTGCCGCCCTCATGGATCCCTATTTATTTCTTAAAATTAAAAACGAATTTTCAGCGACCACCCAATTGATAGAGCCGGTGCCATTGGGACCACTTTTGATTCATTTTTTTGCAGCCAGCACCGCCCATATTAACGAGCACTTTGCCACCGCCCGAACAAAGCAATGGCTCAAGCAATTGTCGTTAAAAGAGCCCAGGGCCAAAGATGTTTTTGATGCTATTAAAGCTTTTAAGAAACCCAGTGACTTCTACTTAGGCCTTGAAAAGTATGCTGCTAATCTACAGACCTAAATCGGTAAAATCAAAAAGTGACAAAACACTCTTAAAGGCTTAGACATAAATCCGTGAGGTGCGACTGTGGCAGATGTTAAAGTTTACGTAAAAGACCCTTGTCCCTTTTGTGTTCGAGCCGTTCGATTATTAGAAGAATTAAAAATTAATTTTGAGGAAATCGACTTAACTGGCAAAGACGATGAAATTGAAAAATTAAAAAATGAGACTGGCTGGAGAACAGTGCCAATGATTATGATTAAGGGAAAGCTGATCGGCGGTTATACAGATTTAAAAGCCTTAGTTGATGACGGTAAACTGAGCGAAATGCTTAAGTAGTTTTTTTTTAGGATTAAGTTACTGGCGAAGTTCAGTGAAAGGCACCATTTCAATTTTTTGTTCAAAAAACAGCGCGACCTTAAGCTTCAAAGTTGCAAGATCATGACAACCTGAGGCCACCGAACACAAGGTGTGGCCAAAATCCAACCACACATGCGTGGTCTTTAAGTAAAACTTTAATTTACGAAGCGCCAGAGCTTCTGGGAAAACTTCTTCACAATAACTAATTAGATTTGAAAACGCCCGACCGTATTCTTGGCCTTCTTCTTCCGGCGTTTGTGGTGCACGGCCCGACTGCTTGACTGGATTGGCCCAACCTAATTTTTCTCCCACCTGCCAAAGCATCCAAGGTCTTGCGGCTAACCCACGGCCTGACATGACTAGATCACAGCCGGTGCTTTCCTTCATCGCAAAAACATCCTGCCATGTTTGGATATCGCCGTTTCCAACAACAGGAAGCTTCGTCTGGTTTTTTAAATTTTTTATTTGATTCCAGTCGGCTTGGCCCCGGCGTTTTTGCGCGCCCGTTCTTGGATGCAAAGTCAGCCAAGCCGCACCCGCCGATTCAAGTCCCCGAGTGAATTTACTAAAATAATCCTCGCCCTGTTCGGGCCCAGCTGCTCGTAGTTTAACTGAGACAGGCAATTTTGTATGACGAACTGTCATCTCAACAACTCGCGCGGCGTAATCCGAATCACCCATTAACGCTACACCATAATTGTGTTTGAGCGCTTTTTGAACTGGGCAGCCCATATTAATATCAATTCCATCAGCCCCCCAGTCTTCAAGCTTTCGAATACTTTCAGCGATCGGGGTTTCTTCGTTTCCCAAAATCTGCGGGACTAATAATTGTTCGTTGGCCAGACGCTTTGTTTCATAGGTTTGCCCGACATCTTCCTTCGGTAGCTTGCGAGAATTCAGCATCTCAGTCGGCCACAGGGTGATGGCGCCTGGCGGAAGATAGTCACGCAAAAGCCGGCGTAAGGCCACATGAGAAATACCCACCATGGGTGCTAAACAAACCGGAAAATTAACTTGCTCAAAGATTTTCGACATCGAAGCGCCAAGCTATCACGACTTGTGCAGGGCTTCCAAACTTCTTTTGCATGGACGGGCTTGCGAGGCCCTGGCAGGTTGAATTTAGGCAGGATTACAAATGGAACTAAAGGCAAATCTGGGGCTAAAAATCGGCATCTTAGGCGGTGGCCAGCTGGCACGACTGCTTGTTATGCAAGCCCATAGAATGGGCCTTGAAGCCCACGTTTTAAGTGAGAATCAAGATGACCCGGCCGCGCAAGTCACGTCCCACTGGCATCAGGGCGAGACAAAGAAAATCGGGCACCTATCGGCGTTTTGTAAAAAGATGGACCTTGTTACTTTTGAAAGTGAATTTATTCCTGCCGAAGCTTTGAAAACTTTAGGTAAAACTTTTTCAAAAAAAATATTCCCTGACGCATCTTTATTAAAAGAATTACAAGATCGCCTGTCGCAAAAAAATTTACTTTTAGAAAATAAAATTCCCACCAGCCCCTTTGTAGTTTTAAATCAGCCTGAAGATTTGATGGCCGCCCATCAGCTTTTTAAAACCGGCACCGTTGCAAAAACAAGACTGGGTGGTTACGACGGAAAAGGCACCTTTATATTAAAATCCAAAAAGGACGTTGCCCATTTTTTGGAGAAAAATGTCCTGACGGATCACACTTTTATTGCGGAACAATTAATTTCATTCCGTCGCGAACTAGCTTTACAGGTGGCAAGAAATAAAAATGGTGAAATTTTATTTCTTCCTCTTGTGGAAATTCATCAAGCTGACAACCGTTTAGATTGGTTACAAGGACCAGTTCACCATCCGAAACTAATTTTGTTACAAAAAAAGATATCTACTTTTTTAAAAAAAATTGATTATGTCGGGGTGATCGCCTTTGAACTTTTTGATCAAGGGCATGAGTTGCTTGTGAATGAAATTGCTCCTCGAGTTCACAATTCCGGCCACTACAGCACAGAAGCTTTAAGTATTGATCAATTTTCTTTGCATTTACTGGCGGGCTTGAATCAACCTTTTCCAAAATTAAGTTTTCGCTGTAAAAATTTTTTAATGACAAATTTGATCGGCCAAGGTTCCACAAAAATTAAGCTCACAGACCCCCTGGGAGGAACCCTTCATTGGTATGGCAAGTTAAATAATCCCTTCGGCCGTAAAATGGGCCATGTGACTTACTTAAACTCTTCTCCACGCCAGGCTTTATTAGAAAGAAAAAGGATGAAACTATGAAAACTCAAGTGGCTGTCATTATGGGCTCCAAAACGGATTACAAGATTATGAAGGGCGCTGAAGAGGCCCTGACTCTTTTTGGAATCAGCTTTAAAACTGAAATAGTTTCGGCTCACCGAACACCAGATCGCATGATGGAATTTGGCAGGTCAGCTGACGAAAAAGGATTTCAAGTGATTATTGCAGGCGCAGGCTTTGCAGCTCACCTTCCAGGAATGGTAGCGGCCTTAACACCCTTGCCCGTTATTGGCGTGCCCATTCTTCTGGGAAAACTAAAAGGCCTTGATTCATTGTTGTCAATCCAACAAATGCCCAAGGGAATTCCTGTTGCCACTGTCGCCATCGATAATGCATTTAATGCCGGCGTTCTGGCGGCTCGAATTTTGGGATTATCATCCGATAAAATTCGTCAAAAACTTTTAACTTACAAAAAACAAAATGAAAAATTAGTTAAAAAAATGAACCGTGAGATCTCATAATCAGAGTGGATTTTCCGGTATGACCACAGATGGGCATAAACTCTGTATGAACCACCAGTGAATTGGTCAAAAATTGCGGCACATGTTGGTCTCTTAAACTTTGTGCTTCGGACATGATAGACACCAGCTCA
>JAYWDA010000236.1:0-8383 GCA_043780105.1 Pseudobdellovibrionaceae bacterium
GGCTTCGCCCCTTTCGCTTTGTTTCGAGCTCATCCTCTTTCTTACTAGAGGAGGTTCGGATGTCGGAATCTTTAATTGGCACTTGCAGAGTGTTATGTAGAAGGTATCGGCGTTTTCTGAAGTTTTTTGAGCGGTTTCTAAAAATATTTTTATGTCCTCGACCTCCGTCATCGAGAAATAACTCGCTGGCAGCGCTCGTTTTCTTGTTTCTGAATTTTCAAACGTTTAAGGATGGAAGGTTGGAGGTCGCTTTGCTGCTGCAAGAAGGGACCTATTCGATCAGCGCTTCCTGGTCCGCAGTCAATTGGCGCTAAGCCCACGAAAGTGGCTGCGACAGAGGCATCCTTTGTTTTATTGACCTCGGTCAAATCTTTAAAAAATTCGCCTGAGTACTCTTCACGAAAATTTTCTTGAGTAAAAGGAAAGATATTGTACAGGGCTGACTTAATCAGTGCCATGCTGTGCTCGTGTTTTTCTGACTTGAACTCTTCAATCCATTTTTTCTTCTCAATCCAATTAGGAAGGGCCGTGGTGCTGCCAATCAAGCCTGATTGGCCAAAGAACGAAGCATCTTTTTTTGCCTCTGCGGTGATCAGATTTTTTGCTTTTGGATGATTGCTTCGGGCTAAAAAATTAATCATCGCCCAACGCTTATCCTGATCGATGGAAAAGCCAGGTAATTTTATTTTTCCTTGCACCAGCTGATATAATTTTTCCTGCGAAAAGGCGGTCCTTGAAGACATCAAAAAGCCTTCAAAAAAAGTTTTCTGTTGCTCAGACCCAGGCTCTGTCTTTATTAATCTTTTCCAAATCATTTCTTCAACCACTCTTGCTTGAGACTCGAATGATTTTTGATCGCTACGACTAAGGTAGTACAGGGCTGAAGCGGCCAAGGGATCTCTGCCAGCAATACTGCGAAACAAATCCTTTAAAATATAATCGTCAGTTTCAACAGCTAGGCCTTTATTGATAGCAGTTTCTAGATAATTCAAAACAGGCAACTTCGCATCGCGAGTCAGATCCCACAGCGAGCGCCAAACCATCTGCCGCAAAAACGTATCCTTCAGCGCTTGCGGATTTTCGGAAAAGTTTTTTAAGCTGACAGGGTCTAAGATCGCACTCAAGTATCCATGATCTTCGAAATTTGGATAAATTAAAGCAGGGCAGGGTTGGCCTTCGGCCTCTGAAACATCAGTAGTCGCTTTTAAAATTTCAATGGGGAAAACTTTTCCTAACTTCATTTCACCGGCGTTTGAATTAAATAATGCCAGCTGCAATCGTTGTGGGCGAAGATAAGAGTTTTCGTTGGGCGGAGTCTGAGTGATCGTCAAAGACTGAATCCTCCCTTCGGCGCAGGTAAACTGGCTTTCAACTTTGTTAACGCCAGCTGTTCTGAGCCATAATTTTTTCCATTCCGTCAGATCTTTGCCAGAGCTGTCACTCAGGGCCCCCATAAAATTATCTAAGGTCGTGTTTCTGCCAGCATACTTTTTAAAATAAAGCTGCACTCCTTTTTGAAATTTTTCGGGGGTCAAATAAAAAGATGTTTGCTTTAAGACGGCAGCGCCTTTGCCGTAAGTAATATTATCAAAATTTGCCATCGCATGAAGGGTGTCTGCAACCTCGGTCGCCACAGGGTGAGTCGTCACCATTTCGTCTTCCCAATAGGCACCGGTTTTACCGGCGTAAAACTCCCGCCAAGCATCTTTAAAAACAGTGTTTGAGGTCATCGCTAAATGAGCCATATAGGTTGCAAAGCTTTCATTCAACCACAAATCATTCCACCACTTCATGGTCACCAAATCGCCGAACCACATATGTGCCATTTCATGCAAAATAACGTTGGCTAGGGCGCGTTTCTCTCGCAAAGATTTTACGCCTCGAGAAACATAAGCTTCATTAAAAGTGACTGCTGCGACATTTTCCATGGCGCCTGAAGTAAACTCGGGAACAATCAGCTGATCGTATTTTTTAAAAGGATAAGCGGTCGCAAAATATTTTTCATAAAAATCTAAACCTTGTTGGGTGACCTGAAACCATTCGTCGGTCTTTACATACTTAGCTAAAGACTGCCGAGCCATCAGCCGCAACGGAATTCGAAAATTTTTCTCCCAAATTTTAAAGGGTCCCGCATGCAATGACCACACATAGGTGCTGAATTTTTCACTCACAGGAAAGTGCCAAGTGCGAAATTCCCCGTCTTCCTTGATCGAATTTTCCCTGACAGACGACACCACAGTCCAATTCTGGGGTGCATGAACAGCCATTTCATAAGTTCCTTTCAAATCAGGCTGATCGAAGCAAGGAAAGACATAGTTAGCATTAAAAGGTTCAAGCTGCGTATGAACATTGATATTTTTATCTTCAGGATCTTGAAAGCTCGAAAGACCCCGGCCTTCTAAATTATATTTTGTCTTAAAGGCAATAGTGATTTGATTATTGCCCAATGCTAAATCCGCAACTGGGATTAAAATATATTTTCCATTATAATTGGCGGGAATATTTTTTCCATTGGCAGTGACTGTCGTGACCTCACCCTGGTAAAAATCAATTTGTACCGGTGAATTCAGATGATTAACCTTAAAACGCAAGGTGGATTGTCCAGAATAATATTTTTCAGTGGCGCTCAAATTAAATTCCAGCAAATAAGAAACATCTTGAATTTGCAGAAATCGACTTTCAGCTTGGCCTTGAGTTAAATTAGACTGATTGCTTTCTGGCTCTACTTTTTGAGTCGTGTTCAAGTGGCCAGAGGCACATTGAAATAATAAAAAACTAAATATAACGATGACTGCTTTCATCGAAGTCTCCTTAAAAAGTAAAGTGAAAAAGAAATCAGGATTAAACTGATCCATCCCGATACGGAAAATATCAATTGCGGACCCCGAAAATCATCTCGCCAAAATTCCAGAAAAAATCGAGCGAGGCTGTGCAAAGTGAGCCAAACAAAAAATAACCGACCTGAAGTTCTGAAGTATCCAGAAAATATCCGCTCTCGTTTTTTCTCAATAGCTAAAATCCAAAATAAAATAACCAGCTCCGTAAGAGTGGCATAAAGAGGTGTCGGGTGCCGATGATGAAAAGCCCAAAAGACATCGGTGACTGGACCGTAGCAACAACCCGAAACCAAGCAGGCAATTCGTCCCATTGCATAACCGAAGGAAATCACTGGGGTTACTAAATCAAAATACTCCCCGAGTCCTGAAGTCTTCTTAAAATGAAGAGAAAGCCAAGGAACAAAAAGTCCCAGCATCAAGCCGCCATAGTAAACATAGCCGCCTCGCCCAAGATCAAAGATTCTCCATGGTTGTTGCCAATAAAGTTCTGGATATTCATAAACAACATGAAGCAGCCGAGCTCCAATAAAACCAGAAATAAGTCCTAAAAAGCCTAGATCCAAAACAAATCTAGCTTCAAAATTTTGCCGGAGCGCGCGGGCGCGAAGCCAAAAGAGGCTTACGCAGACAACCGTACTTATGACTAGATAATAAATCGGTAGCTCGCTCATGGATTCTCTCTGTTAGACGATAGCCTAATTTTGAGCGGGGACTTGGCAAAACACAAGCTGCTGATAGCCAAACAATGAGCCTCACCTCATAATAACCACTATGAAACTACACCCCGTCGACGTCGCAAAAGAATTTCGACAATTCAATTTTTTTAGGTCATTTAATGACCATCTTCTTTTGCAACTTTGTGCGATGGCAGAAGTTCAGGTTTTTCCGCAAGGGTCTTTGATCTTAACCGAAGGTCAAAAGAATAAGTCCCTCTATTTTCTTCGAAAGGGTGTTGCCGAAATCCTTTTAGCGGGTGAAGTCGTCGCTATTCTGCAAACTCCTGGTGATGTTATGGGCGATATGAGTGTGGTCACCGAACGAACCGTGACAACCTCGATCAAAGCAGCTTCGGAAGTAGAATGTTTTGTTCTTAATTCTGAATATTTTGATCGGGTCGCGCCTAAAGACAAAGATCATTTTATGGCTATTTTTTATAAAGTTTATGCCGTTATTTTGGCAGATCGCCTAGTGCGAACAAATGAAAAAGCCCGTCTATTTGAAATTGCCAACCGCGAGTTGCATCAGGCTCAAGTAAATTTGGATAAGTTAGGCGATAAAAAAGTCTTACTTGTCGAACCTGATCGTAAGCAGCTGATGATGGCGAAAATGGCAGTGGGCGCAACGGGTGTGAAGATGGATGTTGCCTCAGAAAAAGGCGCCGCCTTAGAGTACTTAAAAAACAATGAATATCATGCGGTTTTTTGCGACGAAACCCATGTCGACATCTTAAAGCAACTGCACTCTGAAAAGCCACAAGTCAAACTTGTATTGATGGTGCAAAAAGGCGTGCAAAAAAACATTCCTGTTTTAAAAAATATGATTGCTATTGATAGCGTGATCTCGCGGGATCCCGATGATCGATCGCTTACAATGCGAATGTTGCTGACAACACTAACTAAAGTTCTTAACAACGAATATTTTGGCATGGAGAAATATTTAACCTGGGGTGTTGAAGTTCAGAAGAAAATGGTGACCGCCAGTTTTCAGCGCGGAGATCTGAAAAACGAAATGACTGAGCATTTAAAAAAGATCGGCATTCGAAATACAATCTTGGATCGATGCTATTCTGTGGCTGAAGAAATGTTAATGAATGCCATTTACGATGCGCCAACAGATTCCAAGGGTCAGTCAATTTTTAATCATTTATCGCGAAAAACCCAGGTCGTTCTTGAATCCCATCTGCAATCGCAATTAAAGTATGCCAGTGATGGCAGTTTGGTTGCAGTTTCTGTGACCGATCCCTTCGGTGCATTAACTCGAAAGATTTTAGTCGATTATTTAGAAACTTGCTATGAGGGCCGCGCTGGGACCTTGAATGAAGGCAAGGGTGGAGCCGGTCGAGGCCTTCACCAGATTATTGAAAATGCCGATCTGACAATTTTTAATGTTAAAAAAGGTGTTAAAACTGAAGTGATTTGTTTTTTTCATATTGAAGGTCATATCCGCGAGGCACAACCGTCATTTCATTATTTTTTCTCAGAATAAATGTGGGGCACTGACTTTTCTCGGTACATGATCCACAATAAAAAGATAACTCCTAAAACAATGGCTGAATCCGCTAGATTGAAAGCAGGCCAATTGTAAGTACGACCCGTCGGTACAGCAATATAAAAATCTAAAAAATCGATCACATATTTAAAGTAAAGCCGATCAATATAATTCCCTAAAGCACCGCCAAAGATACTTGATAACGCGACAACCTGGGCGACGTCTTTATCATCAACCCCACGAAGCAGAATTAAAATAAATAATAATGCCAAGGGTGGCATGGCTAAAAAAAACATCTCGCGAAAGGCAGGATGTGAATTAGCTAAAAAGCCAAAAGCGGCTCCTTGGTTTCGCACATAAACCAAATTGAAAAAGTGAGGGATAACAGTGATCGCCTCGCCTAATCTGAGGCTTGTGTGAATGGTTAATTTTGTCAGCTGATCGATCGCCACAATAAAGCCAGTGATCGAAACCAGGAACAAATATTTTTTCCTCATGAAAGGGCCTCAGTGCATTTTGGGCAAATTTCAGGAAGCTGGGGATTTTTGCCAATTTCTGTCGAATAAACCCAGCAGCGCAAACATTTCGCGCCAGGCGCTTTTGAAGCTTCAATTTTAAATGGTCCTAATTTTAATTCGACCCGTGAAACGATTAAAAATTCTCGTAAATCATAAGCTTTCGTTAAGTCCTCAAGAACAGTACCCTCAGCTGAAATTGTCACCGTTGCTTCTAAACTCGAGCCGATGATTTTCTGAGCTCGAAGCTCTTCCAAAGATTTTTGCACTTCGGAGCGCACCTTCAATAAATTATCAAAATGTAAAGCCAGCTTTTCATTTTTCCAATCCATTGAAGCCTTTGGAAACTCCAGCAAGAAAACGCTGGCTTCCGTTTTTCCTTTAAAGTGCGAGTAAGCCTCTTCACTTAAGAACGAAACAATCGGCGCCATCATTCGAATCACATAATCGGTGACTTGATAGATCACAGTTTGAGCTGACCTTCGTGGCACGCCATCGGCTTTCCAAGTGTAAAGACGATCTTTCAAAACATCCAGGTAAGTGGCAGACATCGTCACCGTAAAAAAGTTATTCACCAGATGATAAACTTTGTAGAACTCATAAGTTTCATAAGCCTCGGTGACTTTTTCGGTCAGTAATGCAAGTTCATGCAGGGCCCATTGATCAAGGCTTGTCATTTTCCCGACAGGAACTTGATCTTTTTTAAAATCAAAATCTGAAATCGCTCCCAGCAAAAATCGCAAAGTATTTCGGAACCGACGATAAGTTTCTGTCACCCGAGTTAGCTCTTCAGTTCCGCATCCAACATCGCCGCCGTAATCACTGTAAGCAACCCATAGGCGAATGATCTCGGCCCCTGATTTATCGGTCAAGGTCTGAGGATCAACATAATTTCCAACAGACTTACTCATTTTGCGTCCTTGAGTGTCCGTGACAAATCCATGAGTTAACAAAGCTTTAAAAGGAGGAACTTCATTGATCGCCATGGATGACAGCATCGAAGTATTAAACCAACCGCGATGTTGATCACTGCCTTCTAAATAAATATCCGCAGGGAAAGCTAATTCGGGTCGCTTTTTTTGAACGGCCGCATGGCAGATACCAGAATCAAACCAAACATCTAATATATCGCGGCCATGGCGAAAGCCTTCGGAACCAAATTTTCCTTTGATTGAAAAATTTCCAATGATTTGTGAAGGTTCTGTTTTCCAAAAGCTTTCGATGCCATTTTGTTCAATCAAATCGGCGATTCTCATCATCAGATCAAAGTCCGCCAAAGGTTCCCCAGTGGCTTTGCAATAATAAATTGGAATCGGAACGCCCCAAATTCGCTGCCGGCTTAAACACCAGTCGGGCCGCCCTTCCATCATCGCGCGAAAGCGAGCTTCGCCCCAGTCAGGATAAAATTCTATCTTATCCAAGGCCTTCAAGGTTTTCGCACGGATTTCAGAGCCCTCTAGATCAATTCCTAAAAACCATTGTGGTGTCGTTCTAAAAATCAAAGGTGTTTTTGATCGCCAGCCATGCGGATAGCTGTGCGTGATTTCCCGAAAGCCGATAAGATGACCAGAAGTTTTCAAACGTTCAACAATCAATGGATTGGCTTTAAAAATATTTTGCCCTTTGTAATCTGGGACATCATCGGTAAACAGACCACCATCATCAACAGGACAAAGCACAGCTAAATTATATTTCTGACCCACTCTAAAATCATCTACTCCGTGGCCAGGCGCTGTGTGCACGGCACCTGTGCCCGCATCTTGAGTCACATGAGTTCCTAAAACAATAACAGAGTCCCGGTCGATCCAAGGATGCCGAGCTTTGCCAAGTTCTAAGTCGCTGCCTTTAAATGTCTTTTCTAAAGCCAAACTATGGCCAGTGTCCTTTTCAAAAAACTCTTTTAAAGATTGCGCGACGATCACAGCTTCGCCATCAGGCATGCTATAAATTCCGTATTCGAAATCAGGATGTAAACTGATTGCCACGTTAGCAGGTAAAGTCCACGGTGTTGTTGTCCAGATGACAAAATTAACTTTTGCGTTTTTTGATCCTAATCTTTTTAAGGTGGCCGCATCTGTGACCGGAAATTTAACATAGATGGCAGGACTTTTATGATCATGATATTCAACTTCAGCATCAGCCAAGGCTGTTTTTAAAGCCCAATTCCAATAAACTGGTTTTTCTCCGCGGTAGATCACGCCTTTTTTAAAAGCGCGCGCAAACTCACGGACTTCTTCAGCTTCGTAATCTTTTGACATCGTTAAATAGGGATTTTCCCAGTCTGCCAAAATTCCTAAGCGCTTAAACTGTTCGCGCTGGTGACTCACCCAGGTTGAGGCTTCTTCTCGGCACAGCTGTAAAATCTCTTCATCGGTTTTTTTTAATTTTTTTTCCGAAAGATCTTTCATGACCTTATGCTCAATGGGCAAACCATGACAGTCCCAGCCCGGAATGAAAGCGGCCGAAAAACCCGACATGTTTTTGTATTTTATAATAATGTCTTTCAAAGTTTTATTCAGACAGTGACCCATATGGATCGAGCCATTGGCGTAGGGTGGTCCATCCGGCAGGACAAATTTTTTGCTATTTTTATTTTTTGCTAAAATCTTTTCGTAGATTTTATGATCCTGCCAGTTTTTAATAATCTCAGGCTCTTTCACATTCAAATTTCCTTTCATCGGAAAATCTGTTTGTGGCAGTCGGACGGTCGCTTTGTAGTCGGGGATGTTTGACATGATTGAAAGCCCTTATTTTATTCGGTCAGGATTTTTTTTGATTTTAAGTAACCTAGCTTGATTAACATTCTTAATGCTTCGGCCTGAT
>JAYWDA010000237.1:0-4588 GCA_043780105.1 Pseudobdellovibrionaceae bacterium
GATTTTCCACTAGCGACAATTTTTGGTCATGACAATCCCGATCAAACTTTAGAAAATTCTTTGGCGGAATATTCTTTTTATATGTCCGATGTCGACCAAAAAACCGAGTATTTGGATATGCTCGAGGATTATGTTCAACAGCATGCGAGTCCTAAATCAATGTCTATAGATGTGCGCGCCGTGGCCGACGAAGTCATCACCAATTCGGTGTTTAATGCACCCTTTGTCGATATGGAAAATTCTTTTTCTGGCCCGACCCGCGACAAGGGCAAAGTCATGATTGATCCCAATAAAAAACCGTACTCGTTTGTCGGAAAAGATAAACAAAGATTTGTTTTTGGTTGCAAAGATTACTATGGTCGGTTAAATGTCAAAAAACTGATTGCTAGAATTCAGCTTTGTTATCAGAATAATCCAGGGCAACAAATTAACTATGGGCCCGGCGGAGCTGGCATTGGTTCTTTTATGATTTTTGATTCCTGCGTCAGCCTTTATGTGGCCGTTGATGCGCAAAAGTCGACGACCCTGTGCTGTGTCTTCCCGCTGAGTATGGCTGCTCGTCAGCGACACTTGGTGCCAAAGAATTTACATATTTACTTTTAAAGATTTGCAAACAAAGGGTGTTCATTATGGATTCAAAATTTAACGCTCACCTAGATGGTGAAACTTTAATGATCACAATGTCTGGCGAGGTGACCGGCCAAAGCCAACTGCCAATTATAAAAGACCTCAAAGCTCGAAAAATGGTCATTGACCTTGCGGGTCTAAAATATATCAACTCAGGTGGAGTGCGAAACTGGATTTTGTGGATGGCTCAGGCGAAAGAAAATCTTCCCGACGCTACTTTTCGATTTGAGAATTTTCCAGCGACCTTTGTTAAACAAGTGGCCTCCATTCAAGGTTTTTTACCCCCGGGATCAACAGTGAATTCCTTCTTTGTTCCCTTTTACTGTCCCACTTGTGACCACTCTTGTGAAAAATTATTTTTAAAACAAAAAGATTTAATGGCTCAAATCGTGTCTATTCCTTGCACTGAGTGCAAAGGGAAAATGGAAATCGATGCTGTCCCTGAACACTATCTAGAACTTTAAACTTAGAACTCTCAATCTAGCGAACGCTGATATGAAGATGATTGGCTTGGCCAATATTTTTTCGGCGACCTTCCAATAAAAAAGTACAAGCCACAATCGAACGTTTTCTTTTTTCACAAAACATATAAAAATTGGCGCAGTTTTCAATCATAAATTTTAATCCCATGCCTGCCCCTGCCGTTGACATAATAGGAGCGGATTGCCTCTGCGAATAGATCTCAACCAAACGATTCAGAATTGTTTGGCGCTCTAAGGATCCAAAGGGATCTTCACAACCTATCACAACTTTCTGAGGGGAATAACAAGAAAAAAGTTTGACCTTTTTCCCCTGCGGAAGAGTGACATCAACTTCTCGGGAAACTTTTTGAAAAAGGCGTTCACCTGTTACACTGATGGGCGCATTATAAAGAGAGTTGCTGATCATTTCATCGGCGGCCTGCAAACAAATATCTTCGATACTTCGAAGGGCCCGCTCTTGTTTAAAAAATGTTCCCAATTCGTTGATCAGGAATGGCTTCTCTTCACTGCTATTAAAGTTTCGGATAAAATTCGTATCTTTGCTGGAATCCTCTGGCGCTGGAGCAAAGCCTTGAAAAAAATAGGGGATGGGGTTTTCAGTGAAACTATCCGGGCGCTTACTCATCAAACAAGAAGCGAAAAGCTGCGCACCAAAATCTTTTCGGGATGAATACAAAACATGTTCATAACCTTTTAAGAGAAACTCCATCGGATTATGATTTTCTCCCTCGGGGTCAATCACGACAATAGTAGATTCTTTTTCGCCTTGACCGACAAGAGCAAGGTCTGCAGGAATTCTTATCACTCGAATATTTCTTAAAAGGTTTCCGATGGCATGCTGCCTTGAAGGTGGCCAAAGCTTCGAGAATTCATCAAAGAGGCTTCTCATTTTTTAAAAAAGGAAAAGAACGAATCCGTCACATCCAGCTCCATGGTATTACCTTTTGAGTCTTTCACGGGCGGAAGATTCAACATGCCTTCAGGGCTAAAATCCCGGCCCTTGACCAAATGAATCTCAATTGTCTCTTGCGTGGCTTCACTGTAAAATGGGACAAAAAAAGACATGACTGTCATATTCGGCTTTAAAAATCCACTGATGTTACCAAAATTTTTTACAAAAATAGCCGGACAGTTTTCAAGGCGAATGGATTTTACCATCGTATGCTTTTCACCCCATAATAAAAAATTTCGAACGCCGATCGAATTGATATTGCTGACTCGGCCTAAATCAATTCTTAAAATTTTTGCGTCTGCATGAAGGGGTAACAAAGCTTTTTCATCAATGGTGCCCATGATCTCAAGCTTGGTTTCATTGGCATTAGAGGTTTCTTTAATGTCGATCGGCATAGTCTACAGTATATACCTAATGAAGGGGCTTGTCAGATACGCTTTGAAAGTTCGTACTTACGTCTAGGAACTATTGAGGCGCCTTCATACTCTCGATCAGCAAATTTCGAATTTTATATTTCTTTTTTAAGAGTTCAAACCAGGATCTAAGTTTTTCTTCCTTCTGCTGCTGCGCCAAATAAACTTTAATGTTTTCTTTAAAACTATCCAAGGTTGAAGAGCCAAATTTAAGCCGATTTCTTTCAAAGTAAGTTTGAGCTTCAGCGTCAGTCACGATGCCAGACATGGATTCAGATTTAATTTTTATAAAATTTCTTGAAATCAGTTTAATAAGAATAATTTTTTTCACCGTCGCCGTATCAACCTCTAACCCCTGCCAATAAGATTTTCCATTGACGACTTTTTCGACTTGATTAAAAGCTTCTTTCAGTTCGGTGTCCTTCACTTGCCCCACCGAAAAACTCTCACCTTCCAAGACTGCCGCGCGCTCTAATAAGTACGTCGTCGTTAATTCAGCAAATTTAGGATCTTTAACTTGAGTTTCATAAAGACCAGACGACTTACTAGGATTAGGCTCGTTAAGAATTTTACCAATCACTGCGGCGATCTGAATTTCGCGACTTGTAATGACATCGGCGCCTACAATCCCTGCGGATTGCGTGATCGTTACAGCCCAGCTGAAAGCAAAAATAAGTAATAACATGATTTAAAGGTTTCATATTTTAGATGGGATAGAAAGTCGAAGGCTGATAAAAAAAAAGAACCCAGACCTTTGAAGGTCTGGGTTCCTACGTCATTCGAGATGACTAACGAAGATCAAAATTTTAATTCAAAAAAAGACTTTGTCTTAGAAGCTCACTCGAGCTGCTAAAGACGCATTCCAATACTGTAACTTTTCAATCGGAGTTCCATAAGCCTGTGAATCCAAAAATCCACCGTTGCCTTGGGAAACCCGGCTGCTCATATTAAACATATATCTGAAATCTGCACCCAATGTAAAACGAGGTGAGAATTCAAAGTCAGCTCCGGTCACAATGCCTAAGTCAATCGCTTGAGAGTTAGCATCGCTTCCACCCTGCTGAGAGTAACCGCCGTAGTTCTCAGCCGACCAAGCAAATGTTCGGTAAGAGTACTGAGCCGCACCACCAAGAATTGGGCGAACCATACCATTCAAAAGATAATACTTCATAGCCACTGCAAAACCGTACTGCTGCACATCTACCAAAGTAGGTGCGTACTGGTTTCCATAATAATAACTAGCACCATCGACTTTTGCGACTGTGTAGTTAGAGTAGATGAATGAACCCTCCACGGCGTAGGCATCCTCAAACTTCGTTCCAAATGAAGCTCCCAAAACATAGTTCCCCCGAACATTTTGGACATCTGGATACTCGCCGATACCGGCAAGGGCAGAAAAATATTTCTGCGTTGTAGGTGCGACAACCGCTTTCTTTTCAGCATCTAATGCTGTTCTTACTTCTTCACGAACAATATCGCGTGAATCTTCTTGGCTGACAGCGGCTGTTTGCACAGGAGCTGCTGGTGCCGGAGCAACAATAGCGATCGGTGCGACGGCAACGGGTGCAACCGGTGCTGGCGTGATCACAACAGATTGCTCTTGTTGCTGCTGTTGTTGTTGCGGCTGAGGTTGTCCCATTTGGTTGAATTTTTCACCAAACAAAACATCAGCTCTGCGTTTCTCGTCTTCCATACGAGAGACCTCAAGCTTTTCAACGATTTTAGATTCCGTATCGGCTTCGACTTGCTGTCGAGCTTCACGAATCTGATCTGCACGAGACTTCTTTAATGGCGAAGCTTCGATATAGGTCGTTGGTTGTTTTTGAACTTGCGACTGCTGCGCCAACGCTTGGTTTGATGCTTGCGCATTCGCCGTTGGTGTCGCTTGGTTCAATATATAGATCGGTTGACCTTGGCCAGAACCCTGCGGAGCAATCGTGCCCGTTGAAGTGCTGGAAGGCGCCGCCCTGCTACTATACATCTGATCGATTTCTGCATCGACCTCGCTATCTATCGCTTGCGAACGCGCGGCAAAACCCGGTGCGGTCATCAAACTTAAAACAGCCGTCAATAAGACGCGTTTTTTCATATCATCTCCTCGTTAGTCAAAACTC
>JAYWDA010000238.1:0-5905 GCA_043780105.1 Pseudobdellovibrionaceae bacterium
TGCCCCCTGACAGTCTTTTATCATTTCTCCGTGACAGTCCTGCATCGACTTATCTGTTCTTAAACAATCAGCCATTTTCTGATGCATGTCGGCCATATCCTTTTTCATTTCGGGTGTGGCCGACATGTTACTTCCAGAATGCGTTGAGGCGCCTTTTTCCTCGGCACTTGCAGTCGTTGAAATCATCAGTGCGAATAGTAAAGCACTGGCGGACACTGTTTTGATCTTTGAAAACTTATCTAAATTCATAAAATATTTTCCCTTCGAGTAAAGCGTAGGTTGTGACACCTACAATTTTATTGATCCCGTAAGCTAGGATGCAATCGAGAGGCCGTGCGAAGTCGAATTGAAAGTATAAGAGAAATTATATAAGTCGAGTCGGGGCACTTTTGACCAAACTTTTACGAGAAGGCAAAGTCTGCATCTTAAAATCCGTCAAAAATGTGCAAGCTAAGTCATATCTTTTAAAAGTATGCGCTTTTGTTAATCCGTAAACCAAGTTCCACACTTCGGATTAAAAATAGGAAACTAAGGTTGTGAAGTTTTAGCAACATTTAAATGCTGTGCTTGCTTATCAGTCCTCTGAAAGGTCATGTTAAGGCACAAATTTAAATTGAAAACCCGCAAGGAGTGTATATGTCTATAGGTACAATCTTATTGATCGTTTTAGTGTTGATGTTATTGGGAGCTTTCCCAACATGGGGACACAGTAAAAATTGGGGTTACGGACCAAGTGGTGGACTGGGTTTACTTGTTGTTATCCTTCTTATTTTGGTTCTAACAGGTCGACTCTAATTTAAGGATAAAATGAAGCGACAGGCTTTAAAAATATTTGTTATTTTAATCTTCGTCGTTTCTGCCAACGCTAACGTAGTAAGTACTGGCAATCAGAATTTTAATCCTACCCCGGACGGTTTAGATTTCTTAACCGTCCATAGTTCTGAAACCCTGAAGCCTGGAATTATTAATCTTGGTTTATTTTTAAATAATGCGATTAACAGTTTGCCTTACTTTGAATCTAGTAACCAAGACCGCACGACTTTTAACGATAGTCTTTTAGGCTTAGACCTTAATATTGGTGCTGGCCTCACGGAAAATTTTGAAATTGGCTTAAGTCATCCGTTTGTCCTTGCGCAATCTGTATCCTCAAATCAGATTCACTCAGAATTTGACGCCAAAGGTGGAACAGAAGTTCGTGTGATGGGAAAATATCGTTTTTCTGGAAACGATCAAGGTGGCTGGGCCACAGTTTTTTCGACAAACTTTAACCGCATTATCAATAATCCCTACATCGGTCGCGATGGCGGACTTATCCATAATTTGGAATTAGTTTGGGACACAACGATCAACGAAACGGCTTGGGGAATCAACGTCGGTTATCGAAAAACCAATCCGGGCAGTCCTATTGCCGGGATGCCTGTCGAACCCATGGGAGATCAGGTCATTGCCAGTACAGCTGTCAGTCACCATCTACCCAAATATGATTTAAAGTTGATCAGTGAAATTTTTGGCAGTTGGCCTGCTCAGAAAAAAAACAGCAACCCCGATCGCGCCAGTTCATCCTTAGAATTAATTGCAGGAGTTAAATACGACTTCAGTACAAAGCTTGCTTTTCATGCCGGCGGTGGCACTGAACTTCAGCATGGCGTAGCCTCACCCGACTGGCGCGTGTACGGCGGCCTGAATTATGTGTTTGGCCCTGTTTTTTCTAAAACATCTTCGTTATTTAGTAGCACTGATAAGCCTCGACGTTTTCGACTGGAAAATTTAAATTTTGAATTCGATTCAGATGTTCTTTCCGAGGCCTCAGAAAAATCCCTCAGCGAAGTTGCAGAAAAAATTCGCGAACTTGGATCTTTTAAAGAGCTTATTATCGAGGGCCATACGGATTCTTTGGGAAGCGAATCCTATAACAAAATTTTAAGTCAAAAACGGGCCAACGTGATGCGGAACTATTTAATTAAAAAAGGTTTTTCAGGCGATAAAATTAAAGCCATTGGTTACGGCGAATTACGACCCATCGCTGATAACGGAAACTTTCAAGGTCGCGAACAAAATCGCCGCGTCGAATTTGAAGTTTTTAAATAAACAGACGCTGTCTCATTTTGAAACAGTCGAATAAAGTTGACGATAGTTTTTGCCGATAAGTCCTCAATGAGGTTGCTTAGTATTCTTGTTTTAAAACAGCTGCTCTTTCTACTGCTTGGAACTTTATTTTTCTCCAGCTGTTCGTCGAAGTCTAATACTGATACGACCGCCGCACCAACCTTAAGTGTATCAGCTCCTTCAGCATCATTAGTCGGCCCAACTTCGCCGGCAGTGACTTTTGTTGTGACTTATTCAAGCGCCACATCAGTTAACTTGCTAGAGGCTTCAGTGGTTCTTAATAAAACAGGCACAGCCACTTGTGGAACCAAAACTGTGACCAATGGAACAACATCAACTCCGACGGTCAGCTTAAGTGGTTGCTCAGGGACTGGCACTGTTGGAATCACAATTTCCGCTGGTACGGCCTACGCGCAGTTGCCAGGCAATACGACCACTTCATCTGCTGCCAGTGGAACATTTACGGTTGATACAACTGGAATTAGTTCAGCGGTCTACAGTCCCATCGCGGGGACCTACATAACCATTCCAACTTCTGTGACCATTACATTTCCTGAACCCATCGATGGCACCTCCGTGACAGCAGCCGATTTTACTGTCACAGGAACTTGCACTACTCTTCCAGTATTAGCAGTTACAACCACTCTCGGAGCCACGGCCACCATAAGCCTCACTGGCGCAGCATGCACAGTTGGTCAAACAACGATTGTAACAACAAACCTCGTTGGCATCTTGGACGCTGCAGGGAATGCAGGAACAGGATCAAACTCTGTGACCTATACCCTTGATGATATCGGACCTAATTCTGCAACATTTAGTCCTGTGACCTCAAGTGTCTCTGCAATTCCGGGAGCAGTCGCAGTGACTTATAACGAAGCTGTGATGGCAAGCTCAGTAACAAGTATCGATTTTACTGTCACAGGAACTTGTACAACCTTGCCGTCTCTTTCCGTGACTAGTGTTGCGGGTGCAACCGCAAATTTATCTTTCATCGGAGCAAGTTGTAGCTTAGGTCAAACAGTCATTCTTACCGCCAATCTTTTAGGCATTAACGACGTTCTTGGAAATGCAGGCACTGGTTCTTTCAGTGCAACCTATACTTTTGATAATGTCGGGCCGGCATTACAATCCTTCACGCCAGGAACAGCCTCGTTCACTGTCTTACCGACTTCTGTTTCGTTCACTTTTGGTGAAAATTTATTATCTTCTTCTGTTCTCGCAAGCGATCTCGCCGTCACAGGAACTTGTTCAACGCTTCCAACTTCATCTGTTACCAGCGTTGTTGGTGCGACGGTTACGTTTGGAATTTCCGGTGCTATTTGCAGCTTAGGTCAAACGGTTAACGTCGCCTTAAATGGCTCCTCTGTCACCGACGCCGCAGGAAATTTAGGAACAGGATCTAGCACAGCCACTTATACTTTTGATAACGTTGGCCCCGTGGCCACTTCTACTTCACCGACAACAGGCCCTGTAAACGCGATTCCTACTTCAATGACATTCAGTTTTAACGAAGCTCTACTGGCTTCTTCTGTTGCATCGACTGATATGACCATCAGTGGAACTTGCACGACTCTTCCGACGGGTGCTTTGACAAGTGTTGCGGGAGCGAATGCTACTTTTTCCTTATCGGGCGCAAGCTGTACGAATGGACAAACTGTCACTGCGACAGTCAATGGCACAAGCGTGGCCGATTCTGCCGGAAATGTGGGAAGCGGCACAGCTTCATCAACTTTTACCATCGACACTGTTGGCCCAACTCCGTCTGCCGTGGCACCTGTGTCTGGGAATCGAAATACAATGCCAGCATCAGTCACTGTGACTTTTGACGAAGCGATTCTTGCTTCATCGGTTGCGCCCGCAGATCTAGGAATTTCTGGAACTTGTACCACTCTTCCAACAGCTTCAGTAACCAGTGTTGTTGGAGCCAATGTGACTTTTGGATTATCAGCCGCCACTTGTTCTGAAGGACAAACATTAATTCTCACTGTGTTAGGTTCAAATTTTATGGATCTTGCTGGAAATGCTGGCTCAAATAATCAAGTCATGACTTACACCAAAGACACCATTGGTCCCAGCGTTTCAACTTACTCTCCGGCCACAAGTGCGGTGCTGACTTCACCCACTTCCGTCAGCGTTGTATTCAGTGAACCAGTTTTGGTTTCTTCTGTGACGGCGATTGATTTCTCTGTTGGTGGCACTTGCGGAACGCTTCCGACTCTTTCTGTGACAAGTGTTTCTGGCTCAACAGCGGTGATTGCACTTACAGGAGCGGTTTGCGTTCATGGACAAACAACAATCCTGACCGTGGCCTTGTCTGGTATCAATGATCTTGCTGGAAATCCCGGCGTTGGAAATTTGTCGGCGACTTACACATTGGATAATGTCGGACCTACCACTTTAAGTTTTTCACCGGCTTCAGGTGTGCCTCCCGCCTCAGTCGATATAACTTTCAGTGAAAATTTAGCAGCAGGTTCTGTGCAGGCGACTGACTTTGTTGTTGGTGGCACGTGCACAACTCTTCCAATTCTATCTGTGACAAGTGTTGTGGGCGCTGTCGCCAAAGTCGGATTGACGGCGCCGGTCTGCTTACCCACTCAAACAGTCACGATCACGATCAATGCGGCATCCGTGAATGATACTTTAGGCAATGCAGGCTCAGGAACAAGTGTTGTTACTTACACGCAGTAGCTGCTCGTTGATCACTGATCGGAATTGATCAAGGACTGAAATTTGACTCCCAGTTGATTGGCAAAATCTTTTAGCGTGGCAATTGTCTGTCGATCCAACGGCTCCAGCATCTCGCTTTGGTAATTAAAATCGATGGAAATATTCTTTTTATGATCGTTATTGTGCTTCAACCAAGTTAGCAGGTTTCTTGACGGCATTGGATTTCCAGGGCTTGGCCCGAACACCGTATCAACCATCAGGGTAAACTCTGAAGCTCTGTATTCAATATCGGATCTGACTCTTCCGAAAAATGACAATTTTACTTTGATCGAATTTGGACTAAACAGGATCTCGGGAACCAGTTTTGTAAACCTGGATATTATGTATGAGAAAAAACCTATCACCACAATAAGAAAATAAAGGACCACAAATATTGGGTGAAGGTGAGATAAAAAATCCTGCAAAGCAAGGACAGCAAATAGGAATAACATAGGAGATATTAACAAAAGAAAGCCCAGTAAAGCGGCTTGAACCTTTGGTGAACTTTCGACGTCTGATTTTGCAAGTATTGGAAAAGAAGCTGGCAATCTGACAGGGACGGTACCAGCCTCGGAGGTATGATACTTGATTCGTTTGTACATTGGTAAAAGGTAAACTGACAGATAGAAAATCGGTAAAAGATGAAAAGCGAGTTCTTTTATTTCCACTTCAAAATATTAAGGGCATCAAGTGATAATGTCAAATTGAGCCCTGTTTACTTTAAGCGCAGGCGAATAGCCCCACAAAAAGAATCTGGGTCCACAGCCTTTCCGCCTTGAGTGATTTCGATCACTCCGCCATGGGCTAGCAATCTTGCTGCCTGGCGCACTTCTTCCATCTTTTGCGAATCTTTTTTTTGCTCGGCCGGTAGGATTTCTGAGGGGCAAATTGTTTTTCCAGCATCTCGAAGTTTTAATAAATCAAGAATCTGGTTTTGCAAAGTCTCGCTTGCTGACTTACCTTGCTTTGTCGCATGCGCGGGACTCCGGGCTTCCTTCATCTTGATGGGCGACTCCCAGGAGCCGGGAGTCGCCGCACGAGCTGCGGTGGTGTCCAGCAACAGGCAGCAGACGCACAGCACCGCCGCGCTCCA
>JAYWDA010000239.1:0-7651 GCA_043780105.1 Pseudobdellovibrionaceae bacterium
CGAAGCGTTTCAAGAAAATCCTGATGTAGCGAGCCTACTTCCATGTAATGCAGTCATTCGTGATATCGGTGAAGGGAGATTGAGTGTAGAGTTAGCCAAGCCCACTTTTATGATGAAGATGCTTGATGATTCAAAGCTAGTTGAGCTAGCTCAAGAAGCAGACCGAAGACTTAGCGTCGCGCTTTCTGAAATCTGATGAATCAGAAAGTAGATGTCGCAATTTTAGGTGCGGGTACGGCGGGTCTCTCAGCTCTTGCAGAGGTCAAAAAAGCAAACAAAAGTTTTTTGATAATTGATCCTGGCCCGCTGGGGACCACTTGCGCTCGAACGGGCTGCATGCCGTCAAAAGTTTTAATTCAGGTCGCACATGATTTCCATCGTCGGAAACGCCTTTCTCGCGAAGGAATTTTTGGTGAAGAAAACTTAACTGTCGATCGACCAAAAGTTTTAGAGTATGTGCGATCTCTTCGAGATCGTTTTATCTCTAGCGTGGTGAAAGATTTTGGCGCCAGTCAAAAGTATTTAATTTCTGAACGTGCAGAATTCATCGAGCCAAACCTTATTCGGGCTGGTAAGTTTGTTATTCAAGCAAATCGGACGATTATTGCAACTGGCTCAAGTCCCGTTACCTTACCGGATTGGAAAAATTTTTCACAACATATTTTGACCTCTGAAAATTTATTTGAGCAAAAAGATCTTCCTTCAAAAATTTCGGTTATTGGGGTTGGCGCTATCGGGACCGAGATCGGTCAAGCATTAGGACGATTGGGAATTGAAGTGACTTCTTTTGGAATGAATCGAGCGTTGGCTGGATTGACCGATCCGGTTGTGCAAGAAGCAGCAATTCAAATTCTTTCATCTGAAATGGATTTCTGTCTAGGTTCGCCGGCGCGACTGACTAGAAGCGAAGGCCGCTTCCAAGTTGAATCAAATGGAAAAATCGTAACATCCGAAGCTGTTTTCGCAAGCGTTGGGCGTAAGCCCAACTTGGATCAACTTGGCCTTAAAAACACCGGCGCGAAACTTGATCAAAGAGGTGTTCCAGTCTACGACCCTACGACTATGCAAATTTCGGGGCTTCCAATTTTTCTAGCTGGTGATGTGGACTCGGACCTGCCACTCCTACATGAAGCAGCAGATGAGGGTCGAATTGCAGGTTATAATAGTGTTAACGAAGTGGTTCACTTTTGCCGACGAACACCACTTAGCATCGCTTTTACCTCGCCAAATATCGCACTTGTTGGGGCCACCTATGCACAGCTAATTCAGCAAAAACCAGCCGTCGGTGAAGTGCGGTTTGAGGGTCAGGGCCGATCTATAATTAAACAAGAAAATGCAGGAGTCTTAAGGGTCTATGCCGATTCTGAAAAGGGAATACTTTTGGGCGCAGAAATGATTGCGCCGGAAGGGGAGCACCTTGCGCATTTACTAGCACTTGCAATTCAACGTAAATTAACCGTCTTTGAACTTCTACAAATGCCATTTTATCATCCGGTCGTTGAAGAAGGTTTACGAACTGCCTTAAAAGATTTGGGTCGCCAAATTAAGAATCGTCCGTCCATTTCAGACATCGCTTTTTGTGAAAGTTCCGCTCTGACTTTGAGCTAATAATGAGTAGACTGCAGCTCTCCAGCCGTCTGTAAAACCCACTTGATAAACTCATCCATGGAAAGTGCTCCCGAAATTCGGCCCGCTTCTTTGCCATGCAAAAACATTATAAGTGTCGGAATACCCCGGACACCAAACTTTTGTCCTGCGTTCGGATTTGCTTCTGTGTCGATTTTTCCAAAAACAACCCGGCCCTTCAGGCGCTCGGCACCTGCGATAAAGGTAGGAGAAAAAGCTCGGCAGGGGCTGCACCATGGAGCCCAGAAATCAATTACCACTGGTAGGGGGCTTTTACTCGAAAGAATTTCCAAACTTGAAACATTCAAGCTGCTGACTCCATCATGAATAACAAGTAAGCTCTTGCATTTTCCGCAAACAGGAGACTTTCCTAAGGGGAAATCAAACGCCATCCTGTTAAGTCCACTGCAATTTGCACAAACAGAATAGGTGATCACATCGCTCATAAAAAATCCTCTATTTGCAGTACTATAATTGATTTCATGGGTTCTCCGGCCTTAAGGTTTCGCAGGAAACGGTGGTGACGTTTTAATTTTACAAGTGCTGATTCCGAGCATTGTGTACAGCGGGCACCATCCACTTAATCCAGTCACAACCGGGATAATGCCCAAAAGAAACCAAAAATTACTTGGCCCCCAAAACGCAAGGCTTATAAGAATAAGTCCAATTATAACTCTGAACACTCGCTCTACTGGATGAATATTTGTTTTCATAATTCTCCTTTTTTGACTTCACCAAACTTTTGAATTGCCTGATTTAAACTTCCTACGTTTTCGACCTCTTTAAAATCTGGCTGCAAAACATCGATATTAATTGCGCCCTTTGCAGGGCCTTCGCTAAACTTTTCAGCCGTGCGGACATCAACAATAATAGAATTATCCGTAACAGCATAACTTGAAACAGTCGAACCTAGCCCGAATACCAATGTCATCAGGGTGAGAGCTGATTTCATATTAATCCCCCTATCGGAAATTTAAGATATCGCGATCCTCAGTCTATATTGACCTGTACGCTTGGGAGTAACAATTTCGGAGCCGGCAACGATTTGTCGCGAGAATTTCTAAATTGAACGAACTGCTCTTTTGTTGTGTCTGCCTTTAAATGAATATTCGTTCTTTTTTGTTCTCCGATTGTAGTTTCAAATGCCAACTGTCGATTGTTAGGAAGATAATCGTGACCGACGAAGAATCTCAAGTGATCCGGCAATTTATAGAGTTTTTTGTGAACTGCGGTGTAGAGTTCTTCCGCGCTACCAGCCGAGAAATCACATCTCCCAGTTCCATAGTCGGGCATAAATAAAGCATCACCGGTGAAAATAGCGTCACCAATCACGTAACTCGCACAAGCCGGTACCAAAAATTTCCGCTTTTTCCAGTCGTGCTACTTGATTTAAATTTCATACACTGTCGGTACCGATGAGGGTGCGATCTGTTTTCTTGATTTAAACAAATCCCCCAAAGAGCCAATTGCATCAACGGCGAGCTTCCTTCGATTTCGTCCAAACTTCTTAGGAACCCCCTGGGAAGTCACGAAAGCTACTGAATAATATTTCTCCTTTGAGATCAGATTTTTGCCGACGAACAACCGGTCGATTCGATAGTTTTTTGGATTTTCTGCTTTAAAAAATAATGTTAACCCGCGCATACGTTTAACGTATCCGCCCATTTGTTCATACGGGTTTGCTGCGAATGTTCGATCAAGATTGTCTTCAAGCATTTGCCAAATTTCAGCGCCAGTCATTTCGACGGTTTCAATTGGAGGGTTCATCGGAATTATATTCCAGAGATCTTCCATGGTGACTTTTCCTGGTGGAATAGGAGCGCCGTATCGCCAGCCGTTCGAAAATGCAATATCGGTTTTTGCAGTTTCCATTATTGCTTCAAGCAGAACATCGTCCATGGGAGCACTTAACATAGAATAACGATGCAAGGCTGTGGATATTTCTCCGACGACTTCATTGAGTTTTTCTTTGTGGGGTTTGACGGCAGCCTCGACAAGAGCATTCATTTCAAAATCTTCAGTAATAAGCTGATCAATTGCCACCAACGCATGTTCAAACGAAACAACTTTTTTATCTTGAATTTTGGCTACAAGTTTTCCGATGTAGGAGCCATGACAGCCCGATTGAAAAATAATGGCACCATTTACTAGCGCAGCATGATCCATGCGATTATGCGTATGCCCACTCACTAAAATATCAATTCCAGAAACATCCTTCGCGAGTTGCACATCCTGGGGGAAACCCAAATGCGAAAGAATCACGACGACTTCGGCATTTTCTTTCTCCCGTACAATCTTTATCCACTTAGGCAGTTCTTCGTTACCAATGGTAAATATCAAGCCTTCGGAAAATGATGGCGGCATCGCTTTGTCAACGATGGGACAAGTTAATCCGATGACGGCAACTCGCAGGCCTTCACGATCAATCATTTTGTAGGGCTCAAAGAAAAGATCACCAGTGTCCTTATAAAAACAATTGATCGCGAGCATAGGATAGCGTAGTTGGTTTTCAATTTTCTTAACTCCCTCTGGACCGTATGCAAACTCCCAGTGAGTCGTCATAGCATCGAATTCTAACGCATTCATAAGAGGCACCATTGAAAGTCCTTTAGAACTTGTCGATACATAGGTGCCATGAAATGTGTCTCCGTTATCTAGCGTGAGAACGGAACCCGCTGATTGCTTTCTGACTGCTTTGAACATGGTCGCGATACGCGAAAGACCGCCGAGTTTTTTGAAGGACCATGACCCATCGTCTAATATCATTTCCCAATGGGGCTCAAGATAACCATGCAAATCGTTCAGCTGGAGAATCGTGAGTGTTTTGTTGTTTATATCCGACATGGGAACCTTTATCTTTCTAAGAGGCCGAGATCTTTTTATAAGTTAGGGAATCGACATCAGATAAATTAAGGACTCAGCTTGTGCAGTGCAAGCAGCACTCCGATTACCACAGCGGTAGCAAGCGCAACTGACGGACCCGTATTTACTTTAATCAACGAGTGAAAAGTTAGCTTTCCCCTGTCGCCCCATTTTTCAATTGTTTTTTTAGAAGTTTCTGAGAATTCAGCAAAAAGATAAGAGCCCGCTACAAGCCCGAACATAAAGATTATTGCTGGAATGTCGCCCTGTCCAAGGCCCGCAGCACCAGTTCCCGGACAGTAGCCCGCAAAAGCAAATCCAACACCGAATATCAAGCCCCCGATAATGTTAGCGCCCACTTTGGTTGGTTTAATATGAAGTTTTATTTTAGCGGTCCTGTTAAGAAAAAAGAGTCCAATCATAGCGACAAGAATCGCCGACAACATAACTTTCATGACTGTAAAATCTGTGAACAAGAGCTGGCCTTCGAGTACGTGATACTTTGCGACTCCGCCTTTTTGCAAAAGGAATCCGAAAATTAATCCGAAGAGTAGAGCTTGCGCTAATTTCTTTCTTTGTCGACCTTTAGGTGAAGTTTCCATTTCTTAAACAATACTCCTTAGTAGATAAACCGAATTGCGATTACGCCGCCAATGAAAAAGCAGATGAGTGAAATCCATGAGGAAACGCTGAGCTGCCCAGATCCGCTGATACCGTGACCGCTCGTGCATCCGCCAGCGAGCCTTGCTCCGAATGCCATGCATAGGCCACCAGTAAAACTTAAAGCCGTGTACAGAGCCCAACTATTTTCTCCATATTGGTCGATCCACATTTGCGGAAGTCCACGTACTGAAAATTCGCTTCCATTTAGTGCCGCAATGGTTGACCCAAAAATTGCTGCAATAACAAAGACAAACTCCCAGTTTACTTTTGGAGGTTTCTCTTTGTAGTACTCAAGTTGCATGGTGTGTTTCGGTGCGATCGCGTTTCCAATAAATCCTGCAAGGGTTGCATAAAACGATGAAGCTCCAACGGGCTCTTCTGAAAAATAAAAAGTCAAACAAACTAATACCCCGATTAATGCACCAACCACGTATGGAGACCATGCTCCACCAGTTTGCATAGTGGTATCAGCAGCAGCCGCGAAGGTTGAAGGCCAAAGCAGGCCAATAGAAGAGAAGGCGATGAAGTTTTTCATTTGGACCTCAAGTTCGTTGTCCTTGCGCGGCTTCGGAAATCGATTCTTGAGTTACGCGCTTGTTAATAATCTCACGATCAAGTGTCCGCTTTTTATCAGGTCCTACGACGAGCGGTTTATCCAGTTTTTTCCAGGCGGTTGTGCCACCAAGCAGGTTGTAGAGGTTCTTGTAACCCGCGCGAAGAAGAAGACTCACAGCAAGGCTCGCTCGGTGTCCGACGGCACATGTCACTGCTAATGGTTTTTGCGGATCAAATTCGCTTTCGAAATTCATTTGAGGAATAAAGCCGACATAGGCGTGGCTTGCACCAATGATGTGACCCTCTTCGAATTCTGTGATATCGCGCACATCAAGAAGAGGAATGTCGCCTTTTTCAAAGGACTTTGAAGATACACTCAGAGTCCCAGACATTTGGATTGGAAGACCGGCATCACGCCATCCTTCAAATCCGCCACCTAGAAGTCCTGAAATATTATCAACACCGATGCGCTGAAGATGCAGAAATGCATTTTTAAGATCGTCTGGTTTTTCCAGTACTAAATAGACTGCAGTCTGATCATCAGCAACCCAACCACCAAAAACGGGTAGGCCATCAAGCCAAATACTGTAAGATTTCGGAATATGCCCGCCCGCAAAGGCTTCTGGGTGACGAGTATCGATAACTATTCCTTTTTCATATTCACGCGCAAAATCTTTTGGCGTCAAAGTGGGAATCGTTTCAGGAGATTTGCTCAACTTTATTCCGCCTCTTAAGTTTAATTTCTCCATCAACCGAAAATAGGGTGGTCGTGGGATGCGCTCATTTATTTTATTTTCTATGAACTTTTCTTTGGAATGAATAAAGGCTGGATTGTATGTGCGCTCGAAGCCAATGGTTGACTCATCATACTCGGCAATATTACCGCCACAAACAGAACCGGAGCCATGTGCAGGATAAAGGAGTGTTTGATCTCCGAGTGGTAGAATCTTTTTTTGGATACTCTCAAAAAGTATCGCAGCATTTTCAGCCGTTTTATCAGGATCTGGTAAATCGGTCCGTCCGGCCTCACCAATGAAAAGGGCATCTCCTGTGAAGACCGCCCACGCGGAATTTGGTTTATCTTTCATAAAGACTGCGTACGAAACACTTTCAGGGGTATGGCCAGGTGTATAGAGGCAGCGAAAAATAAGATCGCCGATTTCAAGTGATTCTTCATCGTCTAAGAATATATCACTGTGACCTGAGAATTTATGTTTACCCGTTACGATTTGTGCTTTGGTAAGTTCACGAATTTGATCAGAGCCGACTACAAAATCTTCTTGCCGATGAGTTTCGAGTATATATTTAATTTGAAGTTTATTTTTTCTAGCAATTTGGAAGTATTCATCAACATCTCGGCGAGGATCTATAATAATCCCAATGCCTTTTGAACCGATCAAGTAAGCGTTATGAGCAACTCCTGGAGTTTTAATTCGTTGAAAAAACATTTCGAACCTCTTTCGCTGAGTAATTTTGATTCTGTTTTATTTAAGTTTCCGTCATTCGTTTGCTAAATGTGTTAGGCGGTGAGCGTGGAACTCTAAGGTCCTTCTTTTCAATCAATGTGTAGGCTAAGAAAAGAATGCCTGCTAATCCAGAGACCCAGATCCATGCATCGATTCCAGTTAAATCAGGCAACGTTAATTTTCCGAAGTTGCCGCCCCATTTGATAAGCGGCTCTAACCGTGGATAAGAAATTACAAACACTAAAGCACCAGTTAGTATCCCAAGGACCCCTACTCTCGCATCACGATGTCCTTCTGCGCTTGCAGCTACACTTGTGCCTGGACAATACCCAAAAATAGCTAGGCCCAGAGCAAAAATAATTCCGCCGAAGACCACTCCGCCTACGAGTAGTGGTTTTACTTTAAGTTCGACTTGGTCCAATGACATTAAGATCCAAAAACCAATTGCGCCCGTAAGAATTGCAGTCCCAATAATTTTC